>CAYSLK010000020.1:0-4300 GCA_964431885.1 uncultured Dehalococcoidia bacterium
TCTATTGTAATTACGAATCCTCTCTTCAGCGCTCTGGATACCTCCTTAACCCAAGGGTTTATGTCGAGGTTTACTTCACCAACGAAATTTTCCGGTAGGACCGGCATGACATTACTGATCCTAGCCAGGATTTTTTCAGTAGAGGGATTTTCAACAATTTCGACGAAGTCTCTGTTATGGTCGAGTGATACGAAGATTTCCTTGAGTGTACCATTCTGAATTTTGAATCTGTGTACAGGAAACGCATCAATGAGTTCATTTGATATAAAACATCCCTCTATGTTACTAAGTGGGATACGATCGGATAGGATTTTCTGGAGGTTCATTAGCGATAGATTATCAGAGTGGGAAATAGTTCGGTCGATTGTTATATAGTTAAGTGCTTCTTTAAATGGGTCATTCTCAAATTGTATATAATTCAGGATGTCTTTTGCTAATAAACCGTTCCCTGAGCCAATTTCGACAACGAAGAATTTAGGAGGTCGGCCTATTGACTCCCACATTATCCTAATTTGTAACGAGATAAGAAAGCCAAACACCGGATGAGCAGTTGGACTCGTAAAATAATCGCCAGCCTGGCCAATTGGGGATTTGCTAGAGTAATATCCTACACCAGGTTCATAGAGAGCTATCCTCATGAATTCTGCGAAGGTGATAGGACCTTTTTTATCTATTAGTCTCTTTATAACTGGACCGACTAGGTTTGACACGATTCAGATTAAACCGTTTCACGAAAAGATTGTACTCTACCGTTATGAACAGTTTCAAGATATGTTAAGCCTAAGACATACTCGTATATAGTTCTATTTATCCTTGGCTTGTTGCTTCATTCGCTTACTGTGTGGACTTTCTCTATCCCATCCTGATCCCTGCATTGAATTTCTGAATTCTGACTGCTCGCCACATAACTTGCATATACCGGTGCTGGTCGGGCCATTTGGGCTACCGATAACCCAGTGATGTTGACATTCTGTTGAAAGCTTTTCTTCCATATTATATTTTCCTTATTCCTCTAAAATGAGGTAACATTGTCATCTTTCTGAAAGGGGCTTGAATTCTAGGTCCATAGGCCCAACGTACATAAGTCGTGGCCTAAGTAAGATATTATTTTCAAATTGCTCAAGGACTTGAACTGTCCAGCCGGGTATACGCCCCATTGCGAATATTGATATGAAAAGATCATCAGGTATATCTAAAAGGTAGTAAATAGCGCCCGAGAAAAAATCTACGTTTTGACAGATGCCACGTTTAGAATAAGGTTCCATAACTTGACTTACAGCCTGTAGTATTGAGAACCACTTAGGTTCACCTTTCCGTTCACCTAATTGCCGAGCATCATCTCGCAAATGTATTGCTCTAGGGTCTAAAGCTTTATATACTCGATGACCAAATCCCATAATCCTTTTGCGCTCGCTGAGGAGGTTTTTAACGTAGGATTCCGCATTCTCTTCAGAGCCAATATCCAATGCCATTTTCATAATTTCCTCTGCGGCCCCTCCATGTGAAGGCCCTTTGAGAACAGCTACACCACTACTTACCGCACTGTGTAGATCGGCTTGTGTTGATGCAGCTACTCGCGCGGCAAATGAAGAAGCATTGACACCATGTTCTGCATGAAGAACAAAATCTTTATCTATTACCTTTGAGTCATCTGGATCTGGTTCTTTGTCAAAGAGCATTTTGAGGAAGTTACCGGCATGATTCAGCCTAGGATCTGGTGACACAGGGTCCTTGCCGTTTCTTATTCGTGAATGTGCGGCCACTATAGTAGGCGCCTTTGCTGTAAGTCTGACACCTTTTCTCAATGTCGCCTCTGTTGAGTTGTCCGACACATCTGGTTCAAATTCTGCCAGTGCTGATACTGTAGTACGCAGCACATCCATTGGATGTGCATTACTGATCAGTTTAATAATTTCTAAAATTTCCTCAGGAAGTTCACGATTCATCCTTAGACAGGAGTCAAAATCCTCTAGTTCTTTTGCATTAGGAAGTTTTTCGTAAAGAAGAAGATAGACGATTTCTTCAAACGTAGAATATTCGGCTAAATCGTGGATGTTGTATCCTCTGTATAATAATTTGCCGGCTTGACCGTCTATAAAGCTTGATTTAGATCTGTCCATGTAAACATCTCTAAGCCCTCTGTGTAACTCTGGTTTGTCTTGGCTCATTTGGGCTACTCCTACGGTTGACCAAACACATCTATTCTATAAACTAACGGAATCTGTTTGAAGAGACGATATAGACGGAAACCGAAACGGTTTTCGGTGTGTCTTTTTGGGGCGGTTATGGAGATTAGGATCTCCTGTCCAAACTCAGCCAATTCTAGCATTGAGTGTAAGGACTGTCAAGAATTAAATGGAAGAGACGGCGGTACAGTCTTGTAAATCTTACTCAAGTTGAGACTGTACACTTTTCATTAGCGGACTTGTAGAATTTGACGAAAATGTGTTCAACTAGTTACAATGGCCTGACTTTCAGAACGCATAATTTAGTAGATTCATCTGAATGACAATCTGTTTTAGAGAGTCATATGGTAGTTATCGACATCCCAGAAGTTGTAGTCCTTAGGTTGCCACTCTACATTAGGGCGCTGACACAATTAAGTGATGAGAGTATCAATGTGGTCAGTTCTCAGCAATTGGGTGCCCATCTTCAGATAAGTCCTGCACAGATACGAAAAGACCTCAACTATTTCGGTAGATTTGGTAAACAAGGCCACGGCTACAATGTAGATTTCCTCCTAAAAGAATTAAAAGATATCCTCTGTTTAGATCGTCAGTGGACCGCCTGTTTGATAGGAGTGGGTCGTCTGGGAAGGGCTATAATTAATTATCCTGGATTTACTCCTGAAAGCTTCAAAATCGTCTCAGCTCATGATCATGACACCGGTCAGATTGGGCAGATGATAGGAGATTTGATAATACAGCCCATGTCAGAATTAGCTCAGGCTATATTTTCTAAAGAAATAAATATAGCGATAGTAGCTGTTCCAGCGGTTCATGCACAAGAAGTTGTAGACTGCCTAGTCGCTAATAAGGTTAGCGGTATTCTGAATTACGCTCCTATAGTCCCGAAAGTTCCTCAGAACATAGTTTTACGTAATATCGATCCGGTATTATCTCTCCAGTCTATGACATTTTACTTGGGTAAGGGAGATAGTGGACGTGTGTGAGACTAACAGGAGAATTTTCCAACAAGTTACCCTCGATCTCTTCTTCGCCGAGTTGACCGTCGCTTCCCTACTTTGGCCCTGAATTGAGATCTTCGGAGTGAGGCTACCGCCCGCTCCAGATCTAGGTCGCTCGTAGAGGATTCAATACGCTGTTTAGCTCTCGTTACTGCTTGCTCAGCTCGTTCGACATCAATTTCCTCTGATCTTTCAGCAGTGTCAGCTAAAATAGTTATCTTATTACCTAATACCTCTAGGAATCCTCCACTAACAGAAATGAAACTCTCTTCATCTTCTTTTAGAATCCTAATTTCACCAGCATTGAGTTGCGTGAGCAATGGCGCATGATTGGGTAAAATGGCAAGCTCTCCATCAATGCCCGGCGCGACCAAGATGTTTACTTCTTCTGAGTAAACTTCTTTCTCAACTGTGACGATTTCTAGTCTAATAGTAGCCAATGTATCTTCGCTCCGATGTTGTAGCTTTGCCCTAATTCTGAGCTTTGAGTCGTTCGCCTGCTGCTACAGCTTCATCTATAGTTCCTACCATATAGAATGCCTGTTCTGGTAGATCATCGTGTTTCCCTTCTAATATCTCTTGGAAGCCCTTCACTGTATCTTTAATTGAAACGTATCTTCCTTCTTGTCCCGTAAAAACTTCTGCTACAAACATAGGTTGGGTAAGAAAACGCTGTATTTTCCTCGCCCTGGCGACAGTTAAACGGTCTTCTTCAGATAACTCTTCAATACCTAGTATAGCAATTATGTCTTGCAGTTCACGATATCGTTGGAGAACCTCTTGAACACCCCGCGCCACATTGTAGTGGTCTTGACCAACAATAGCTGGTTCCAAGATACGTGATGATGAAGAGAGAGGGTCTACAGCCGGATATAAGCCCTGAGAAGCGAGAGATCTTTCCAAGGAAATGACGGCATCTAAGTGCCCGAATGTGGTCACAATTCCTGGGTCAGTATAATCGTCTGCAGGAACATAAATTGCCTGGAACGATGTGATTGATCCTGTCTTACTGGAGGTTATACGTTCTTCAAGCAGGCCCATCTCAGTTGCTAGTGTTGGTTGATACCCGACCGCCGACGGCATCCTTCCAAGGAGGGCTGAAACTTCCATGCC
>CAYSLK010000021.1:0-7564 GCA_964431885.1 uncultured Dehalococcoidia bacterium
TAACTGAGAAAGTTGATGCTCTGCTTATTGCGGGTGATGTGTATGATGGCGCTGATCGGAGCTTTAAAGCTCAAATCCGATTTATATCAGAGTTGAAGCGATTAAGTGACCTTGGTATCCGTAGCTATATTTGCCATGGCAACCATGATCCCCTGGACGGATGGCAGAACAGGTTGGACTTTCCGGAATATTCATACAGATTCAGCTCAGAAGCTCAGTCGTTCTCACTTTTTGAGGATTCGCCAGAAGAGGTCAAGATTCACGGTATAAGTTATCCTACTCGGGAAGTTAGAAAAAGCCTAATCCCAAAATTTGCAGGGTTAAAGAAAGGAAAATTTAACATTGGGTTACTCCATGCGAATGTTGGGGGTGATATAAATCATGAGTCTTATGCTCCGTGTAGTGTGAGCGATTTGGTGGACACCGAATATGATTATTGGGCTTTGGGTCACGTACATAACCAAAAGGTCTTAAAGACACATTCTCCTACCATAGTATATTCTGGGAATCCTCAATCCCGTCACATTAATGAAGATGGGCCAAGGGGGATCTATTTAGTAGAAGTTGATGAGGCCAAGAATGTAAGACTCGAATTTAAAGAGATTGGCCTAATACGTTGGGAAAAAATAGAGATTAGTGTTCATGATATAGATACCGAGCAATTACTCATTGATAGGTTAAAGACTGCCCTAAACGTACGACTTCAAGAATCACACGGTCGTTCTCTTGTAGTCAGGATTATTTTGAAAGGTCAAACTCCGATTCACCTTTCTATATCTAGAGAGGGTTTTGCAGAAGAATTGCGGGACTATCTTAATGAAGAAAACGGGCATGTCCATCAGTTTATTTGGTGCGATAAGATCCAAGTTTCTACCTGGCCATCTATTAATCGAAAAGAACGGTCACAAGGTAATGATTTCATAGCCGAGATGTTGAAATTAACTGATAGGTTCCTTACTGAGGAGGCTTCAGTTGACCAGTTAACTGAAGAGGTTGCCAGCATATATAGTATTGGGAAAGTTGGCAAATATAGTAAGCAATTCACACCTAACAGGGAAGATGTTAAGGAAATTTTAAAAGAAGCTGAATCTTTGTATATAACCGGTCTTTTAGGAGACGAAGACCAATGAAGATCAAAGAGATATTCATTGACGGGTTTGGCCGATTTAATCGTAAGTCGTTCGGGCCTTTAAATTCACCAGTTGTCATCATGTATGGCCCTAATGAAGCAGGGAAGTCCACATTACTTAATTTCGTTAGAACAATACTTTTTGGTTTCCCTTCAGTAAATCGTAGCCGTCATTATCCAGCACTGAACGGCGGTAAACATGGTGGCAATATACTTGTCACGAATGAGAATCGTTCTGAATATATCATCGAACGCTACGTTGGTCCCAAAGGTGGTGAAGTCGGTATTGTTGATAGTAAGACTGGAAAAATTCATCCTCAAGCCAAACTAGACGAAATTTGTGGTCATGCTTCCAAAGATCTGTTTAACAATATTTTTGCGTTTAGTCTTGATGAGCTTCAACAATCGGACCTTCTAGAAGACGAGAATATAAACAGAGAGATATACAGTGTTGGGATGGGAACGAGAAATTTACCGGATCTCCGAAAAAAAATTGAATCAGAAATGGATGAGTTATATAAGCCTAGCGGTATTAAGCCTAAGGTTAATGCAATTGTACGAGAATTAGAAAATATTGACGAAGACATCACGAAATTAACTCTCGATTCTGATCGCTACAGTGAATTAATGGATCAAGTTATAAGTACGGATAAGGAAATTGTTGAATCGAAAAGCCGACTAGAGTTTTTGCAAAGGAAATCCCTTCGCCTTGATTCAATGTTAGAAGTTTTTGGCGAATGGACCGAACTTCAATCGGTAGAAGGAAGACTGTCTGAAAAGAAAGAGCATATTGGATTTTCAGAACAGTCTCTGGGAGAACTTCAAAACAGATTGGAGAATATCTCAGCAAAGGAAAAAGAGGTACGACTTTCGGAAGAAAGTCTGGAAGAAGCTAAGTTTGATGCTGATTCTATTAAGTCTGATTTTAAAATCAATGACGACGAAGACATAATACTCAAAATTAACGAACAAAAAAGTTCAATATTGAAGTCGATTAGTGACTTGCCAGAACGGAAATCAGAAATGGATTCAGAAAACGAATCAGTAGAGAAAAGACTTTCGAATCTAGGTAAGGGATGGGATGCCGAAAGATTGTTGACGACTGATTTGTGTAGTCTCCCAGTTAGTGAAGCGATAGGCCATTCGCTCGAAAAAATTTCCGAAGTCAAACGTAACATATCAATAGTTAAAAACAATTATGCTACATCCAAGGAAGAATCTTTTAACGCTAACAATTTACTCATGGAAAGAGAAGAAAGTCTTAAGAGTTCAATTCTGCCTAAGTATACGAAAGAAGATCTTGATCGCAGAATAATTCTCCTCAAAAAGATCAATGAGATATATAGGGCGTATAAAAGTGTATCCTCTCTTATGTCCAATGAAATGCCAGCCATGACGGACGCCAATAGCAATAGTTTTAGGACCAATCCGTGGTTTAAGTCGCTTACCTGTGGGGCCATATTTATTTTAGTTTTGCTAACAGGAATCCTGACCGGACAAGACAGTTATTTTTCCGCTCTGATATCTCTCTTATTATCTGTAGGTGTTTGGGGTTTTATAACTTACGCCAGAGTTGTCAATGGATCCAGTAGGATCAGCGACATAAACGAAAGATGGGATAATGAAATCAAGGATTATGTTAATGATATCAGGGATTTATTTGATGAACTCGGGCTAACATTACACAATTTAAACCAAGTGGAGGATATTTTAGAGGAGACCGAAAAAGAGAATCTAATATCAATTAATCAAATAGAAGAGTATGAGAAAACAATCCGTATTTTTACTCATGCTAAGGAACAGTGTGAAGAAAAAGAAAGCCTGGTGAAATATAACAAGAGAGTGTTTGAAGAAGCAGAAGCTGAAGAAAAGAATGTAGAGGAATCATGGAAACAGTGGCTTACTGAAAATCGACTTTCGTTATCTCTAACTCCAGATGCTATGACTAGATATCAACAACAAATTGAAACTGGTATGGTGGAACTGAAATCGGCTAGGGATAAGACATCTAGGTATAAAGCCGTTAAAAAGGATATTAATGAATATATAGATTTAGTTAAACCTATCGCTGATAAATATAGCGAACTTTATGAAATGGAAGATCCTAAATCTTTAGTGGCTGTTGCCGACAGGTTGTTTGCAATACTTCAAGAATCGAAAACACATAGTGAGATCAAGCAAGGGCACTTGAGGACAATAAATAAAAGTAAAAAGGATCTTGCAAAAAGGCAGAGGGAATTACTTGATGCCAACAGAGCCTTGGAATCCCTTTTGAAAACATCTGGTGCTAATGATGAAGAAGAATATAGACAAATGGCAAAAGACACCGAGGATACGCGAGGGCTTAAACGGGATAAGTCTCTTCTCGATCAGATACTGAGAAAAAAAAGTGGAGTAGGAAAGGAACTTTTGTTATTTAAGCAGGATTTATCAGAGACCAGTTACGATGCTATTCTATTCGATCGTAATGAGACAAAAAGTGAATGTGATGGCGAGCAATCTCGTCTCCTTGGACTCAATGAGCAAAAAGGAAGAGTGAGCGCAGCAATAAGTCAACTGTTCAAAGAAGATAAACTTTCAGAATTACGTGCAAGTAGAAGTGAGCTTGTTGAGCAACTTTCTGAGGACGTTAGAAATTGGGCCAAATTTAAATTAGCCGATGCCATGCTTAAACGAGGTATGGAAAAGTATGAACGAGAAAGCCAGCCTATGGTTATTAGGAATGCTGGACAATTCTTCAGAGACATGACGGAAGGAAGATATCCAAAATTGGTTCTTCCTCTCGGTGAAGACAGATCCATTTCGGTAATAGACGAAAGTGGATCTCGTAAGAATCCTGATCAATTGAGTCGAGGTACTCGCGAACAACTCTACCTTTCACTCAGACTTGGTCTCATACAGGAATATGTGAGTAGATCTGAATCATTGCCTATAGTAATTGATGAAATTTTTGTTAATTTTGACCCATCCAGAGCTGCTAATGCATGTAGTTCGCTAGCTCAAATTTCAGGGATTAACCAAATATTGGTGTTTACCTGCCATCCTGAAATGGTTTCACTGTTTCAAAAGAATATGGAAGATGTACAAGTAATCGAGATCAGTTAATTATTAAAATTTACTCGGTGGTTTGAAATATGGCACAGAGACGTGAAATACCCTATCTTTGGGTGACGTGGCTAACGAAATTATTAGTTGGGGAAAATTCATGTGAGTGGGCTGCCTGGTTTAGAGCCAATCATGAGGGTTGGAGTTACGATAAGATTTCTTCCACGTTCGATGCGACTGCCTGGCAGATCAAACACACAGAGCTTTTAAATAAGACAATAGTTAGGCTCGAAAAAGAAGGTAAGACAGTCTTCACTGAGAATCAAAATAGATTTACTTTACGTGGGCGAACCGCGAATTTGGGAGGCAAGCCGGATCTGATAACAGTACATAATGATGGTGGGACGATCCTTGATGCAAAGACAGGTCAACCATCTCCCTCTCATCACCTACAAGTAATGATCTATATGTACTCTATTCCCAGATCTCTACGACAGTATAAAGGTGTGACCTTTGATGGTAAGGTCGTATATCCTGATAGAGAAGATCATATACCGAGTTCTGCTGTAGACGAGACATTTATAAAAAACCTCAGTGAATTGATAATACGACTCGCTTCTCCTAATCCATCACGAAGGGTACCAAGTGCAATTGAGTGCAGTTTTTGCAATATAACACATGCAGATTGTCCAGATAGAATAGAATCAGAACCTGATAACACAGATATTATGGGCGAAACAGCGGACTTTTAATAAACATAAAGGTTGATCGATCATCACGTTTGCCTTTATGGTCAGCTAAACTATTTATCACTGAGCTAAGTAACCTCCGTCAACCGCAAGAGCGTGTCCGGTAACAAATGACGATTCATCGGAGCACAACCAAATTGTTGCCTCTGCAATTTCTATTGGCTGCCCTACCCGACCAATAGGCATCGTGGGAATTTCTCGCTCTAAAAATCCTGAGTCTAATTCAATAATCTTATCCATCCGTGGCGTGTGGATTTGCCCGGGGCAAACGGCATTTATTCGGATTCCGTCCTTCGCATATTCTAGGGCGGCTGTTTTTGTTAATCCTATAACTCCATGTTTAGCTGCTACGTAGGCACAGGAGCCCGATCGTCCAGCCAGTCCGGCTATAGAAGAAGTGTTCACGATGGTTCCACCACCTTGTTTAAGCATCTGAGTTATTTGGTACTTCATACCCAACCACACTGCTTTCAAAAGTATGTCCATGTAGTGATCCCAAGTTTCCTCTTCATATTCATGAATTTTGGTGTGTAACCCTCTTAATGTGGCCGCATTATTCATGACACAATCAAGACTGCCATATCTATCCACAGTTTCTAATATAACATTTTTAACATCGGCTTTATTGGTAACATCTCCTTTGATAAAGTAGCTCTCCCCTCCTTCTTTTACGATGGATTGGACAGTATCATTACCTTTTTCTATGTCGATATCTTGAATTACTACACTGGCGCCTTTTTTTGCAAAAAGTTGAGCAGTGGCTCTCCCAATTCCGGAACTTCCGCCAGTTACGAGAGCCACTTTCCCTTCGAATGATCCATCCATTATCTCTCCTCTATATGACCGTGTATGTTAATCTGTATTTGTTTAGATTTAGCGCACTCGTAATATACAATGCCAACGATCTGTGTGGCAAAAATTTGGACCTCACTTGTGATAAATTTATCGACGGCAGTCTCTATGGTTTCTACTCGTTGATGTTATTGGATGCTTTGTTTGCATTAATTGACATGCCAACAGTGGATGTAATTAACCTAGTGTCATTGTCAATGGAGGAATATAAATGTCAGAACAAATCCTAACGAATTCGTTAGGTAATACGGAACTCAATGTAAGTAAATTAGGATTCGGGTGCGCATTGTATCGGAAAGGGAAACGACATTGGACTCTTAAGCGTGCAGGTCAAGTATGGAATGCAGCATTAGATGCAGGAATAAACTTTTTTGACACTGCTTACGACTATGTGGACAGTGAGGAAAGAATCAGAAGCACCATTGAATCGAGGTATGAAGAGTTCTATATTGCAACAAAAGTAGGATGTACGGATACCAAGACATATTTGGACAACTCCTCTGAACATGTCTGGACACGAGAAAATTTATATAGAGGTATGGAAGGTAGTTTAAAACGTTTGAATAGGAGTAATGTTGATATCATCCAATTACACAACGCAACTGTTGAGGAATGTCGATCTGGAGACTTAGTACGGGCGTTAGAAGACATTAGGCGTGAAGGTATGACAAAATATATCGGAGCTTCCACTGAATTACCCGATGTTGCTACACTATTGGAATGGGGAGTGTTTGACGTTATGCAGATACCATATTCTGCATTGCACCGTGAACACGAAAACTGGATCACGCGAGCCGGGGAAGCGGGTGTCGGTATCATTGTACGCGGCGGGGTGGCACAAGGAGAATATTCTGTAGGACGAGGCAAACATAACACCTGGAAAAAATTCCACGAAGCAAAACTCGACGAATTGTTAGATATAGATGAGTCGCCATCGTCGTTTGTTTTACGATTTACTCTATCTCACCCGTATGTGCACACCGTTATTGTCGGTACTACCAAGCTGGACCATTTAAAGGAAAACCTTAGAACAGTGAGACAAGGAGTGCTACCAGAAGACTTATATTTAGAAGCTAAAAGACGCTTGGATCGTATCGGAGAAAGTCCCACACTGCTATGAACTGCAGTATTTCCATTAGTTCGTTCTATTACGGGTATTGCAAGGGCCTATATGTAGTCTCTAATGCGGTCTCAAATGCTGCGTTGTGTTAATGATCGAAGCTATCTAAACCCATCAAAGGGAAAGAAAATCTATGTGTATATAAGGTGAATAATGAAGACACATCATATAAAGGTTGAACAAAAGAGCGGGGATTTGCCTGAAGTTGAACAGTTAGCATGGAAAATAGCAACTGTAGCTCATCATGCACACAATGTAGGAATCGATGATCACACAGGTGATATGGTAAAGAATCGCTTAATTGATAATGCTGCGATAGCACTAGCTGCTATTAATGAAGCTCCTGTAGTTGTGGCACGATCCAAGGCATTACCTAGTTTAGGAACGGGAGGCTCAACTATATACGGCATCCCTATAACCAATAAATATTCCCCAGAAAAAGCGGCCTTTGCAAATGCTGTTGCAGTAAGATATCTGGATCAAGACGACACATATTTGGCAGCCGAATATTCGCATCCTGACGACAATATATCTCCTATTTTAGCCGTTGGTCAGCACATGAAAGTTACCGGCAAGGATATTTTAAGAGCTATTGAAGTAGCTTATGAAATTCAAGAGGCTCTAGATTGTACAGGTCCTAGATCGTGTTTTAGTCTTCATAAACACAAA
>CAYSLK010000022.1:0-5630 GCA_964431885.1 uncultured Dehalococcoidia bacterium
ACTATTTCCATATCATAACCTCGACATATTGTAATATACCTTGTGCTTTGACTTTAATACTAATTTGAACTGAACTGTTAATACCTGTAAATATTAATTCGGAAATTAATTCGATACTCCTGATTATATAGCGGTTACGAAAGAGATAATATACCCGAATCAACCAGTTCTAGGAACCTTCTCTCTAGTCTATTTTTCGAGCCCACAGGTATAGAAGTTTCGTATAAACAGAGTGAGGTTGCAAAATAAATTTCGATTCAAAACACCAATGAGTCTACACATTAAAGAAATTTCTGGTGGAGATGGGGGAGTTACACTAACAATAAGCCTAGGTTCAAATCCGCAACCTTTCCTGTAACGCTCTATTGTTTAGCCGTATTCATCAATGGAATCATTTGGACAACTTCAGGAAGCCTTAGTTCAGTTATTACTCTGATTTAAGGGAAGCTAAAGCCTTTTCTGCGATAGATTCATATTCCTTTAACACTTCTTTACTAGAAAGAACAGTTGGCTTGGAGGTGTCTCTATAATCAGACCTCAAATTCAGTTTGCCCAAAAATGCCAGGTCCATTTCTTGCGACAACGACTCACCAGCCCCAGACCCAAAAATGTCCCCAGCAAAATTCTCAACAACCCCGATAACGTTAACTTTTAGTTTGCGAATCATGTTGATTGATCGTTTCGCATCTATTTTTGCCAATTCCTGGGGTGTGGTCACGACGACAAAGCCGTCCAAATCGAGGACCTGCATTATCGTCAGGGGGGCATCTGAAGTTCCTGGAGGCAAATCTATTACTAAATAATCCAATGAACCCCAATCGGTCTTTTGCAGAAGTTGATTAATCGCATTATGAACCATGGGTCCTCTCCAAATAATCGCCTCTTCCTCATTCTCCTGAAAGAAACCCATCGACATAACCTTAACTCCGAATCTTTCAGAAGGAAGCATACGTCTATCTTCACCAACCAAAGGAGGTTCAGATATTTTCATCGCCCTAACGACATTTGGACAGTCTATATCAACATCTAACAAGCCAGTCTTTAACCCTTGCTGAGCCAAGGTAACAGCCAAGTTAACAGCTACTGTAGTCTTGCCTACTCCACCCTTTCCACTATAAACACCTATTTTATATTTGATCTTACCCAGAGATTCAGCGATAACACGCTTCTGCTCCCACTGCCTCTTCATCGCTTCTATTTTAGCTCTCGCCTGAGCAGTCTGCTGAGGTGATTGATTCATAATAATCTCTATCTCTCCAAAAAAGGAGGGCCGCAATACCATATAATTATCTTAAAGAAAGAACAACTAATTGTATATGACCTTCAATCTAGACCTAAAAGTTTCTTACCATCTTCCGTAATCAGATCAGGAGTCCAGGGAGGATCGTATACAAGTTCGACATTAACATCCTCAACTCCATCCAGCTCAGCTATTCTCCATTCTGCTTGTTGAGCAATATAAGGACCCATGCCACAACCTGCAAATGTCAGTGTCATACGAATATCTACATCTCCATCATCGACTTCAACTCCATAGACCAGCCCTAAGTCTACAATGTTGACAGGAATTTCTGGATCATAGACTTCATGTAAGGCCTCTAATACATCTTCTTGAGTAACTAATGCTGATTCCACCATCAGATTATCCTCCAAGTGATTACTGATAAACTTTGAACACTCTCTAATCTTAATCGCGTAATTTACTGCTGTCAATTTGAAATATTAATCAGAAGACAACAAACGAATCGTATCTTCCCATCACTCAATGATTAAGATAATTTTTGACTGATGGGACATAAAAGTTGCATATCCTTGCACTTACAACGCACTTACAACGTTATTTTCCTCATCATTCTAACAAAAGACTATAAATCCACATTGTGCAATAGTGTTTTCTCAACGTATATGCTTCAGATACTGGCGTATACTAGTCAGAAACCACCTTTCTAAGATCTGTTATTTGATCCCTCAAATGAGCAGCTTTCTCAAATTCTAAATTCTTGGCAGCTTTTTTCATTTGTGATTCGAAATCTTTTATCAATCTAAATAGTTCCGTTTTTGGTAATTCTGATCGCAATATATCAGTCTGGTCAGGTTCAGTTACAGCCTTAACTCTTTCTGTAATATCATGTATGGTCTTGCGAATGCTCTGAGGAGTGATCGAATGATCTTCGTTGTACCGCTTTTGAATCTCGCGACGCCTATCTGTTTCATATATTGCTCTATTCATAGAGTCTGTCATGTGGTCAGCATACATTATGACCTTGCCGTCGACATGTCTCGCAGCTCTTCCTATGGTTTGAATTAACGAAGTAGTAGACCTCAAGTAACCTTCTTTGTCAGCGTCTAATATGGCTACTAGGCTAACCTCAGGTAAATCCAAGCCTTCTCTAAGCAAATTTATGCCTACAACAACATCGTACACACCTAATCTTAAATCCCGCAGAATTTCGCTGCGCTCTAAAGTATCTATCTCTGAATGCAAATATTGGGTCTTTACACCCATTTCTTTAAGATATTCGGCCAATTCTTCAGCCATACGTTTAGTCAGTGTGGTTACAATACTTCTTTCCTTTCTTTGCGATCGTTCACTTATCTGATGTAGCAAATCATCTATTTGGCCTTCAATAGGTTTAACTTCAACGATTGGATCGGTCAATCCTGTTGGTCGGATTACTTGTTCAGTAATTTTCTGACTATGTTCATGTTCATATGGTCCAGGTGTGGCAGAAACATAAATCACCTGGTTAACTCGTTCTTCAAATTCCTTGAAATTAAGAGGCCGATTGTCAAGTGCTGACGGTAGCCTGAAACCGTGTTCTACAAGGGTTTCTTTACGAGATTTATCTCCAAAATACATGCCTCTAAGTTGTGGTAGAGTCATGTGGGATTCATCTATGAAAAGTAGATAATCATCAGGGAAGTAATCCAACAAAGTGTACGGTGAGCTGCCTGGTAGACGTCTCGCGAGATGACGGGAATAATTTTCCACGCCAGCACAATATCCAGTTTCCCTCATCATCTCCATATCATACAATGTTCTCGACTCTAGTCTCTGAGCTTCAAGAAGTTTGCCTTCTGTATTCAACCGCAAAATTGTTCGTGTCAATTCATCTTGAATATCGATGAGAGCTAAATTCATTTTTTCTTCTGATGTAACGAAATGTTTCGCTGGATAAATTTCTATATCATCCCTCTCACCTAGAATTTCTCCAGTTAATGGATCAACCTCAACTATTCTTTCGATCTCATCACCCCAGTATTCGATCCTTACGCCAGTCTCTTCATAGGCTGGGAGTATCTCTAGGGTATCCCCCTTGATACGAAATCTACCACGTGCTAGGTCTAAATCGTTTCTCTCATATTGCATATCAACTAATTGACGAACCAGGCGTGATCGTCTTCGATTCTCTCCTCTTCTAACATAGGCAACAAAGCTCTGATATTCTTCTGGTGAGCCAAGACCGAAAATACAGGAAACGGAAGCGACTATCAAAACATCGCGACGCGTAAGAAGAGACCTAGTAGCGGCATGCCGCAATTTATCTAATTCTTCATTTATATCGGCATCCTTCTCTATGTAAGTGTCCGTGCGGGGAACGTAGGCTTCGGGTTGATAGTAATCATAATAGCTGACAAAATATTCCACGGCGTTATTGGGGAAAAACTCTTTAAACTCCGTTGCTAATTGCGCTGCTAAGGTTTTGTTATGAGCTATTACTAAAGTTGGACGCTGAGTCTTTTCTACAACACAGGCCATAGTATACGTTTTCCCACTGCCAGTGACGCCAAGAAGAGCCTGGTGGCTGAAATTGCTAGCCAGACCATCTGATAGCTCCGAGATAGCGCGTGGCTGATCACCAGTCGGGTAGAATTCAGCTGATATTTCAAATCGCAATATCTAAACCATCCACAGTATTAGTGATAAAACAATTCAATTTAATAGGGATAGAAAGTAATGTAGATAATTCATGATATTATTGCAAGCACTAAAACTTATTTGAGATACGAAAATGAAGCAACATGACACAAATTCAGTCCTTCCATCTATGGAAGGAGATATAGCCCTCATTACTGGAGGGAATTCAGGAATTGGACGAGCAACAGCGTTAAAATTTGCAAGCTTAGGCGCCAAGGTTATTATATCCGCTAGACGAGTTAGGGAAGCAGAAGAAACCATGGATTTAATTAGGCGTAACAACGGAGACTGTCTCTTCATTAAAACCGACGTTACAATCCCACGCGACGTCCACACTATGATGAAAACAATTATACGTAAATATAGTCGGCTAGACTATGCCTTTAACAACGCCGGGATCTTGGGCATACCAATAGTAAAAACTCATGAGATATCTGAATTAGATTGGGACAAAATGATCGATGTAAACCTAAAAGGTATATGGCTATGTATGAAATACCAACTATCTGAAATGATCAAAACAGGAAAGGGATGTATAGTCAACATGTCTTCCATCGCTGGCCTAGTCGCTCGTCCAAGTTCCATCGCTGCCTACACGTCTTCCAAGCACGGTGTTATAGGATTGACTAAAACAGCTGCACTAGAATACGCTCAACATGGAATAAGAATAAATGCAATATGTCCGGGCGGCGTGCTTACAACACCAATGCGAGATCTTTTTAATATAGATCCTATGGCTGAAAGTAATATAATTAATAATTACCCCACAGGAAGATTGGCAACAGAAGAAGAAATCGCTTCATGTGCTGTTTGGCTATGTTCTGAAAAGGCATCCTTTGTCACAGGACATGCCCTTACTGTCGATGGAGGATTAACCTCTCATTAGTAAACATAACGAATACACACTTCCAAAATCAGCGACTAATCATTTTTTCTCCTGCAAATACGTTTTTGACGACTAGATACATGCCTGCTATGCTGTTCTACAGAACTAGGTTATCACGGTCTAGCAACCCAAATAGCACTTTCAACTACCGCTGACCTTAGTGAGCATCAAGTTGGGGAGATAAAGAAATGTCCAAGACAGACCTGGAGTTAATGGCCCACTTAATGCGCCGAGCAGGGTTTGGTGCATCTCGCGAAGAACTCGACTCATTGGTTTTAAAGGGTTACGAGAATGTCGTAGAGGAATTACTATCTAGTCAGAAAGCGAATCGCATGCCAGACGAAATAGCAAGACGATATCACCCCGAATTATCGTCGATGATGTACATTGTAGGTACAGGACAGGAATGGCTTTATAGACTTGCAACTACAGAATCCCCGCTAGAAGAAAAAATATCATTATTCTGGCACGGTATTTTCGCCACTGGCTACCCTAAAATAACAAATGGAAAGGTGTTATCAGACCAAATCCGCATGTTCCGACGTTATGGACTGGAAAGTTTTCAACAACTATTGTTGGAATTAGCCAAAGATCCAGCAATGATAATATGGCTAGACAACCAAGATAACCATAAGGAAGCCGTTAACGAAAACTTCGGTCGCGAATTACTTGAACTTTTCTCTATGGGTGTTGGTAACTACACCGAGGAAGATGTTAAAGAATGCGCTAGGGCTTTCACAGGATGGAGCATAGGAAACACGGAATATATGGCACTCCGAGGTGAACGAGATTCAATAAGGCCCTAAGGTCGTATATCGAGGCAAA
>CAYSLK010000023.1:0-5858 GCA_964431885.1 uncultured Dehalococcoidia bacterium
ATGGCATCATTACCTGGATTGTCACGTGTCAAATCTAAATAAAGGTGTTCATGAATTGATGTGAATCCTAAATCATCTGACGAAATTGGACCAGTAACAGTCATTACGCTTCCCATATCTAATCCTCCTACTATTATTTCAAAATTCGTAAATCCATAAGGAGTGTAACATCAAAAGGAAAGTTATTCTAATGACTGATGCTAACGTAAAAGTAATCAAACAAGGTACCTATCTTGTATTTACAGACAAGTTGATTAAATTTATAATATGTTGGCTAGTCTCACTTATATAAATGACTTTTACATGCCCTAAGGGAAACTTGACACAAAAGAAGAGCGCGACCTAGAATACTTCTGGTCTCTAAATCTGGGCTTATTTATAAGACATCAAGTAGGAAATGAACTTTAATGTTTATAATTTACTCCAGGAGTCTACTGGTTCTGTAAAACAGATTCTGGTAAAGGAAGCACTCTCAGCTGCCGATGATTGCCATAATAAAACCATAGAAGGCAAAGTAAGATTAATAAGAACTGATAAGGGGATATGGACTAGCGCTAGTCTACGTACAGTGAAAATAGAAAATTGTAGTCGTTGCCTGGATCAGTGTGACCTAACAATAGAATTGGAAATAGAGGAAGAATTCTTTCAGGAGACTGTTTTAACAAATAGCTCTAGGCCTGCTGAGGAGATGTACGAACAGGATTTAAATATAATTGATCAAGATAATATTCTGGATTTGGACGATACAATACGCCAATATGTACAAATAAATACACCAATGAGTCCGGTCTGTAGGAAAACTTGTCTGGGACTCTGTTTTCTATGCGGAGGTAACTTAAATGTTAATCGCTGCAAATGTAAAGGATTGAACATAGATCCGCGATGGAAGAAGTTACAGGATTTCGTGCAACTGAAAGACGATTAATAATAATTAGTTATTAAGGAAAATTTGAATGCCACCACTTCCCAAGAAAAAACACTCAAAAAAACGTAAGGGTGGGAGAACAGCCCATTTTGGAATGAAACCTGTGACTGTTTCTGAATGTTCACAGTGCCATAATCCTAAGTTGCCTCATAGGATTTGTCCTACTTGTGGTTATTATAATGGAAGACAAGTCGTGAATTCAGATCCATTGATTTAAAGCTGATAGACTGAAATCCAAAAACTAAATCTATCATCAAATGTTGCTTACAGTTAGTATAAGGAGATTAATATGACGCTTGGCTTCATTGAGCAAGCGAAAGGACCGGGCCTAGGATTTCTTTTTCCTGGTCAAGGTTCGCAGTCTGTTGGCATGGGACAAGAACTGTACGAGAAGTCTGTTTCAGCGCGAGAAATCTTTCAGGAAGTGGATGAAGCGCTAGGTCGTTCTTTGAGTCAGATTTTATTTGAAGGGCCAGAAGAAACCTTGAGAGACACTATTAATGCCCAACCTGCAATTATGACTGTTAGCTTAGCATGCCTAAGAGGTTTAGAAGAGGTTTTGGGATCAAAGGCTATGCCTAGACCAATTTTAATGGCTGGCCACAGTTTAGGTGAGTATACGGCCCTGGCGGCGGCAGGAGTTCTTGATATATCAGACACTGCTCGGCTCGTTCAAAAACGTGGAGAACTTATGCAAGAGGCGTGCGAAAAGAATCCGGGTGTTATGGCGGCGATTTTGGGCTTAGATGAAATGACACTTGAAGAAATTGCAAGATCAACAGGTACTTATGTTTCCAACATTAACACATCTGAGCAGATTGTAATTAGCGGAGAGCGTATGGCCTTGGCTAATGCACTTGATATGGCTGTTGCTAGAGGTGCCAAGAAGGCAATTCCATTGAATGTTGGTGGAGCCTTTCACTCCGGTTTAATGAGTGAAGCCCAGTCGGGATTAATTGACGCTATAAGTGGTATTACTTTCCACGATGCTAACATACCTATAATTGCCAATTGTACAGGAAGGCCCCTTACAAATGCGGATGATATAAAGAGTGAACTCATATCTCAGATCTGTAGTTGCGTACAATGGAAACGATCTGTAGATTACATGTTAGGTATAGGGTTAACTGAGTTCATGGAGATTGGCCCAGGAAGAGCAATATCAGGTATGGTAAAGCGAATCTCAAGAAAAGCGAAGATTCATAATGTAGGTGACTTTGCCTCTATCATTAATTACAGTAAAAATTAACTGGCTAACTTGTGGTATATATTAACAAGACTCAAGAGAAGATCGTGAAAGTACATACTGCTTCTGAGAGCATGCGTATGAGGAGGATATTGTGCCTCCAGGTACTGTACGAAGCTGATTCGATGGATCGTGATCCGATTAATGTACTTAATGACAGAATAGAGGAAGATGGAATATCTGAGAAGGTAAGGGATTTCGCCACAGGTGTTATAGAAGGCATCGTTTGTAATCGGACCATTTTGGATGAGACTATATCAAACTTCGCGCCGAACTGGCCATTGACACAGATGCCCATCGTAGATCGTAATATCCTAAGGTTGGCCATATATGAGATTATGATAGGTGATAAAACACCGCCTAAAGTAGCTATAAACGAAGCCGTTGAGCTGGGAAAGTTTTTCGGTTCGGAAAGTTCACCCAAGTTCATAAATGGGGTACTTGGGTCTGTTATGCAGTTGATACTTAAATAAACTGGTTCGTTTAACAATTTCGTGACTGTGGAGGTATGAAATAGCAATGTCAACATTGATGGAGAGAGTACAAGCGGTTGTGGCAGATAAACTAGGGGTAGAGGAATCCGAAGTCGTCGCTGAAGCATCCTTTACAGAAGATCTTAACGCGGACTCCTTGGATTTAGTTGAACTTATTATGGCCTTTGAGGAAGAATTTAGTACAGATGATAATCCCGTTGAAATTTCCGATGAAGATGCTGAGACAATAACCAGTGTCAAAGAGGCTATAGAATATCTGAATGGGAAAGGCGTAGCCGGGTAACTCAAATAGATTGATTGTCTCATGGTTTTACGGACGACCTGATTTTAATCAATAATATTTCAAGCCTTTAGTGAACAATATCAGAGTAACTTCAGACTTCTGTGGTCTAAAATTTTGTTAACTGAGCTGTTCTAGGTGGAATTTCTGCTTATTATGTAGATGTACAGCGAAGCTTTGACTATATCCAAGGATCTAGTGTTTGATTCTTGGTAAGATAGGATAACTGACCGAATCTGATTCCAGATATTTCTCCATTAATAGTAGATTCAAATGCTAGGAGAGATAATTCAGGACTCTTGTCTGCGAAAGCGAACAGATAAGGGTCGTCAATGTCGATTGGTGATAGTCTGATACCTTCTCTCCATGAACCTCTTCTGCTCCGTAATATAAGGTCTCCGTCCTCTTCTGTAATTTGGATCCTTCCTAATTCTGAATTCATTCTGTAATTAGTTAGATGCCCGGATTCGGATTCATAAACACCTTGAGCGCTCTTTAGCACCTCGATATTGGGTTGTTCTAAAGATCTTTCTTCAGGAGGAGCGTTTAACACGGCTTGTAATATCTTGCTATCTATCATTGACCTAAATTCAGGCGACCAAAGGTTCATGTGGATTAAAACAGCTAATCCTTTGTCTGGTATTATCGTACATTGACTGTGCCATCCGCCTACCATAGCCCCTCCATGATAGAAGGTGTATTGCCCGTACCGATCCTTATTAAAGAACGTAATCCCTATTCCTGACAATTTAGGATGTGGAAACCATTGCGGTTTTTTCATAAAGGAGAATGTATTTGAGTTAACAATTCCTTCACCTTCTCTAAGTAGCATTGACGCATAGATCGCCATATCATCGATATTTGATTGCACGGAACCGGAAGCTTTGGTCTTCACATACGAATATTCACCTTTAATGTTGTAACCATCTATCTTGTTTTCTTCAGGTGAATCTAATCCCCATAGGTCTAAGATATCTCTTTCGTCGTGCGATATAGCGTGGTGGTAACCCGTCGTTAAGTCAGGATGAGGTTTATCGTATGAGTCTGTGTTATTCATTCCTAAGGGTCTAAAAATCCGATCCTTTAAAATGTTATCAAATGACTTGTCTTCGATTCGTTCCATAATCTCTCCCAGTAAATTAAAGGCGTGATTGGAATATGCATATTTAGTGCCAGGTTTCACTTCAACCAGTACTCCATGAGGGTAGGATTCCGTTACTTTTGGAACGTTGGGATAATTTGACCAGAATAGTCTCCACGGATTTATATAATCGTGCATAGTTGGCGCCTCGCCTATACCATTTGTATGTGTCATCAAATGGCGTATCAATAATGAATCTGCATGTCCGTGAATGTTAATATCGGGAAGCCTATCTACAACACGTTCATTTAGAGATAATTTCCCTTCTTCAACTAATGCCATCGCACATAGTCCGGTCATGGTCTTCGTTATCGAACCAATCCGTTGCCTTAGGGAGGGTGTTTGCATTTTCTTAGTTTCTATATCCGCGAAGCCGAATCCTTCCGAAAATACCAAATCATCTTTATAAACTATACCTACCGACAGACCAGGCAAATGGAGATCACGAACAAGTTTTTTGCATGTTGAGCTAATATTTTCGGTATTGATATTAGAATAATGATTCATTATATCTGTCCTTAGAGTGATGATTTGTTTTACCTTAATTAGTTGGAATAGATATCTTAGGAAAGAAATTTATTGGACAAAATACTTATCTCAGTGTGTTATTATGGCACAGTCTATCAATTTAATTTATACCCTGTAATAACACAAGAGGTTCAGCATGAAAGCAGCTGTGTATGTAGGCACTCAACAATTCGAAATCAAAGAAGTTCAAACACCGAAACCTGGACCCAAACAAATTCTGGTTCAAATACGTTATAGTGCCGTATGTGGCACTGACGTTCATGGATTTTTATATGATGTGGTTGAACATGGAAAAATTTTAGGACATGAATACTCCGGTACTGTTTGTGAGGTTGGCAGTGAAGTGGAGAAGTGGAAAGTGGGAGAAAGAGTAGTAGGAGGAGGAGGTACGCCTCCTACAGGAGTAGTAGCTGGACCTGCTACTACAGAAGCGAGATTTAATTACAGAACAATGGGATTCCACAATAGTAAGTCTGGGGCTTATGCGGAATATATTCTTATGGAAGAATGGCAACCTATTGCCATACCCGATGACGTTTCTTACGAGGCTGCTGCACTCTGTGAGCCATGTTCAATTGCCGTACATGCGGTGAGACTATCTAATTTAAAAATTGGAGATAGTGTTGGTGTTATTGGTGCCGGCCCTATTGGATTGTTTTGTATTCAAGTTGCTAAGGCTGCGGGTGCTAGTTCGGTTATAGTATCTGAGCCTGTTAAGACTAGGCGTGAAGCTGCCCTAAAAGTCGGTGCAGACGTGGTGATCGATCCCACTGGCGAAGATGTTATTAAGGTGATGGAAATAATGACTGATGGATTAGGTCCTGATGTCGTATTCGAATGCGCGTCGGCCAAAGATACCTTGGAACAATCGTTAAACGTTGTGAAAAGAGACGGGGAGGTAGTGGTAGTTGCTATAGCCTGGGAATCCACTTCAGTTTTGCCTGCTAATTGGATGGCTATGGAGGTGTCTCTTAAGGCATCGTTTGGGGCACGTCCTATTGACTGGAAAGTAGCACTCAGCCTTATCAGTAGCGGTGATGTGGATATAGCCCCCATGGTTTCAGAAACCAGTTTTATACGTCTTCAAGACATACAGACTGCCTTCGAATCTCTAGTGAATCCTCAATCTCATGTACAAGTAGTTGTAAAACCCTAGTTCAGTCATGTACTAGTCATATACGTAATGTATTATTATCGTGAAATTTCAATTCCTTTTACGAGTGTCACATTAGGTATCTTTGAAA
>CAYSLK010000024.1:0-10989 GCA_964431885.1 uncultured Dehalococcoidia bacterium
GATATCACACATGAAGCCGGGCTAGCGTTCCCTGAATATCCTGTCAAAGCGCGTCGTGGGGTGACTATGACAATGATGGTGATCTAGATCTATTTTCCTGTAATGAGTCAGCACGATCACTCACTGAAGGAGGGATTAGCGACATTCAGTATCCTAGCCAATTATTCCGAAACAACAATAATGGCACTTTTACAGACGTCGCGAAATCCTCTGGTGTAACAAATCTACGATATTGCAAATCAGCCGTATGGGGCGACTATAATGGAGACAATGCTCCAGACTTATATATATCCAATTTCGGTGCTCAGAATCGTCTTTATAGAAACAATAATGACGGCACTTTCACAGATGTCGCATTAGAACTTTCAGTCACAGACCCGATTAACAGTTTTGCTACATGGTTTTGGGATTATAACAACGACGGTAATTTAGATATATTCGTGGCCGGTTACGGTACAAGGATAGCTGACGTAGCAGCAGACTACCTAGGTATTCCCAACGAAGGGACTAAACCTAGACTCTATCACAACGACGGTTTTGGGAATTTTACCGATGTGACTAAGGAAACAGGTATTTACCGTGTGCACCTAGCCATGGGTGCTAATTTCGGTGATTTAGACAATGATGGTTTCAACGATTTCTATTTAGGTACAGGAGCTCCATTGTTTGACGCAGTCACACCAAATGTTATGTATAAGAATTCTCGCGGGAACAAGTTCATTGATGTAACCTTTGCTGGAGGATTTGGCCATCTTCAAAAAGGACACGGTGTCGCCTTTGGTGATTTGGATCGGGACGGAGACCAAGATATATTTCTACAAATAGGTGGGTTTTTTCCGGGGGATGGATTTTCTAATGCTCTTTATGAAAATCCAGGCCATGGCAATAATTGGATAACAATCAAACTAATAGGAACTCAATCAAACACAGCAGCGATCGGGGCTAAAATTAAGATTTTGATTAAAGATCAAATAGGCAACCGTCCAATATATGCTACTGTGAACAGTGGAGGAAGTTTCGGGTCATCCAGCCTGCAGCAGGAAATTGGTCTAGGGAATGCTGATTACATTAAGTATATAGAAGTTTACTGGCCTAGTACTGGTACAACGCAAAAATTTCTAGACGTACCGATGAATTCCCATATCGAAATATATGAAGGTGATTCTTTGTTCAAACTTTTGAATAAAACTCCATTTTTATTCAGATGAAATAGTACTCAAAAATCACGTTCCCGTTTAATGTTTTCTAAATTGTTAACATCCTCTCTATCTTTGCCTTGTATTTCTCCTCCTTACAGTATTTTCTGCTCGTCTATGCTAAAATTAAGTCAAGAACCACCCTCTTGATACCATTCCTAACGTGGTATTTATCTATATGACAAAACGAAAAGACACGAGTCTAATTTTTGAAGAAAGGATTTCCATTCAATTTAAACTCCTGTAAATAAGAAAGTTAAAACCGTATATGTTCAAACATAATCAATGTTCCCAGGAGACAGATTCAAAAACATCAGCCACTATATGCGAAATCTGCGGACGTGTTAACAGCTACGAACAACGCAGATGCGTTAATTGCTGGTCTAGGCTATCGGGAGATACAATTGTCGTAGAGCACAATGATATTGGTAAAACCTTGGGATCTGTTATAGCCTCCCGAAAAGTTAAGCGTATCATTCGATGGTCCGTTGGTCTACCGTTAGTCTCAGCTGTAATTGCCTTAGTCTGCCTATCACAATTCGGATCAGCCCTCTTCATCAGTAAGCCGGCTTCCTCTATAACTGTTATCGCGGAATCGGGTGACTGGCCTATGTACCAGAGAGATCTATCCCATAGTGGCTTTGTTCCTGAGATGACAAGTTTATTGGAGGGCAAGGTTCAATGGACTTTCAAAACAGACAAGCAACTATTTTCGAGTCCTAGTATCGTGAATGGGAGAATTTATCTTACGACCGGTGATAAGAGAGCATTGAGTCTTGACGCCCAAACTGGTGACTTGTTGTGGGAATTCTCTGTCGAAGATCCTATTAACTCATCACCTGCAGTAGCAGGTGATCAAATCTTTTTTGGACTCAGAAACGGGAAAATCCTATCTCTAGATATCAATACTGGTCTCAAAATATGGGAATTTGACACCGGGACAAACATATTGTCTTCCCCAGCCGTAGAGGACGGAGTTCTTTACATTGCTTCTGGCAACGGAAAACTTTACGCATTGGATGCTTTAACTGGTGAAGAACGTTGGAATTATATGACTAACGGCTGGATCAGTTCATCGCCTACTATCACTGAGTCCACCGTGGCTATCACTTCATTTGATACTGATCTACATGTTGTTGATAAAATAACGGGAAAAAGACAACTTGATTTTTACGTATCCGCGGCCCCTCGCGGATCAGCCTCCTTAGGAAAAGACTTTCTATTCATCGGTGATGCCTTAGGGCGACTAAAAGCTGTCGACTGGAGTAAAAAGAAGAGGCCTCTAGAGAACGCATTAATGAAAATCAAAGTTCAATTATTTTTATGGGGTATGATTGATACCCTGCCTTATCAAAAAGGATTCATCTGGAGTGCCCCAGCTAAAGGTGCGATATATGGTGTCCCCGTTGTTGCTGATGGCAAATTGATTGTCGCGACTTTTACCGGACAAGTAGTCGCAGTCAATCAGTTCACCGGTGATATATTATGGGAATTCAATTCAGGCATTCGCTTTTTATCTTCTCCATCGGCAACTTCAAAATCGGTCTTCGTTGGAGATATAGAAGGGAATTTATACGCTCTAGATATTCAAACAGGCAGAAAGCGTTGGGAAATGAATCTAGGACATTACATAACCGCTACTCCAGTGCCTGCTAATGGTATGCTTTATTTGGCGTCCTGGGATGGACACCTTTATGCTATCAAATAGAGTTTGTTATTCTTTAGGCTCTACAATCTGCAATGTCTGGTTAGATTGAATATTCTTTAATACCTGTACAATGCCACTAGGCCAAAATATCTTAATTTCAGCAACTTCTGTAGCCGTACCGAGTCCGACCTCTAAGTCCAGGCTATGCATGGAAAGATAGCTTGATCCAGCCTGGACTTCAAATACCTGAAGATGTGGCTGATCTTCAACCTTTGACTTAGTTTTTATATATACTCTAGCTCCTACGCCATCCGCATTACTACCTGAACCGTCTATAGCCATGCGGCCCCGCAGTCGTAAATTTATCCAATGATTGTCACCGCCTCCATTCATCCATATAAATATTGGTCCCTTTGCTGGAGAAATTGTTTCAACCGACCCCCTCCATTCATCTCCACTACTGTTTGTTCCGATAAGGTCTACATAACCATCACCATCCAGGTCCCCATGTGCTAAACCTTTACCGTTTTCATGGAAACGTGGATCGATTTTAAGAGCCATAGCATTCCGGTTTGGTACTCCTGCTTCAAGTTCCTTATAATTCACTCCCAAAATATCAAGTAAGTGGGCACGTACAGTAATATCCTGAAATTCCCCTGCACCATTCCCTCTTAGCATCCGTCCCGCACTAGGAAAGACCTGCCCACCTGGACCACTGCCTCTGGCTATTGTAGATCCCAGCCAGTATAAATCCTGGTCCGCATCGTTATCGTAGTCAAAGAATGTAGTACCGAATCCAAAATCGTAGGCCGCTAAGCCCGTTGGCACATCCTGACTAGGATGTAGGTTGGATGAGTTTAACGACGCAGGGGGCATGATCTCACTTGGTAACACTTTTGTAGACGATGCTACATCATGAAACATCTCTCTAAGAATAATATTGGGAGCCTGCTCTGTGGCGTTATTACGTAACAAATAATGCAAACATGTAGCCCATTCAAATCTGCCATGATAATCACAAGTCCCTCCAGGTTTTTCGCGCCACAATCTCGAGCGAGGATGGAAACCCATATTGGTTATAAAAACGTCAAGATCAGTATCTCCATCGTAATCCCCTAGCGCAAAACCCATCCAGGCACCTAATTTATCAAGTCCCATTGCACGCTCAATGGAAGTAAATCTAATAGAGTCCTTGCTTGAATCATTACGAAAGACGTGCAGCCGATCTCCATCATTGGCTAACCACAGGTCAGGATCTCCATCGTCATCGTGATCAAAAAACATCACCGCGTGCGTCTGTCCAGTTGGATCTCCAACAACATTACCCATTTCATCCTTGAATGTAGGATCAAATCCTTCATATATCTCACCGCTTTCAGGATCTTCAAACAAAATCGGAAGTCCACTAGGATACCGCATTAATATTTGCGGTCCCTCAACACCAGCCGTTTTAGCAATCTCTTTGAATGTTAGATCTCCGATATTTAAATATAAAACATTGTAGTGTCCTGGATGATTCTCAGAATCGAAAGTGCGAAAATCAGGATCCCCCAAATTGCCTACATAGATATCCAGCCAGCCATCACGATTAATATCTGCACAGGCTATGCTCATAGCGGATCTGATGTTAATACTATCCCCGAAAGCCTCTAGTGTAATATCTGTAAATGTCCCATCTCGATTGTTTAAAAACAATCTGTCTGTGAGAGCTGTTTTTAACTCTTTAGCCGTCGCATCAGTACCCAAAGAAGACCTAAAATCCAATTGATCCCGGTGTATCCCGTAGGAACCAACGTATAAATCTTGGAACCCATCGTTGTTAATGTCACAAGCCATAACTCCGCTGCTATTACTTGTTAAGGCAGCAACCTGTGCTTCTTCAGTCACATTTACAAATGTCCTGTTACCATCGTTCCGGTAAAGAAAATTTGCGTGACCCACGTCTGAGGTAATGTAAAAGTCGAGATCTCCATCTCTATCGTAATCAAAGATTGCTACGCCAGGACGATCATTCCAAAGGGTATAATCACCACCCAATAATTCTATAGCAATATTAGTAAACGGCGTAACGTCAGATTGGAATGTATCGGATGCAATCATGTTATCTAACGAGGTTACTCGCATGGCTTCAATATCTAAATCGCTTCCGGACGTATGCGTAGCTGGCACTGTTGCACTACTCACTCCTCGAATTGTTGAAGATTCATCATCAAGTGAAACTGTCTGAGTTCCTCTAGCTGACACTAATCCTGAACCTAATCCTAGTTGATCTGCCGGGAATAGGGGAGTGAGAAAAAGTACTGCTATACCCCCTATGATCCCTAACGTCCACGTCGCACTTGCAAAGGTGAATATAGCCTTCTTGGGTAATACTTTGGCCATCCCCCAATACGTAATAGGACCACCAGCCGCAGCTGTAAACAATAGCGCTGCACCTGGCGCAACACCCATTCCAACAATAAGCAATGCTACTACCAATGGTATTTCAAAAAGAAGTGGTACATTAATAAGGATTCCCAAGGTAGCAGCGATAATGATCCCCCAGGCGTTGTTACCTAAATAAGTCTCAATCACGTCCGGATTAACCCATTGGATGGCTAATCCACTTGCAAAACCAGCAATGATCATAATCGGCCCAAGGCGAATTAAGTATCCTAAACTGGCTTTTGCCCAATCTTTCATTCCTGTAAGGAAAATTTCTTTCCAAGAGAGTGATTCGTCTATTGGGAGGTCCATGTTAGAGTCGTCAGCTGGAGGTTTGTCTTTATTCTCCCTTACTATGGAAGCCACTAATGGACCTATCAACAAACCACCGATAACACTTAACGTTATACGAGTACCTCCCAACAATGGGGCGAAAATCATAGCTACCATTACCAGAGCGGGAAGATTTAATGTAGAGGAACCAAGAATAATTGACAGTGTTGTCGATATTCCGGCACCCTTCTTTCTAAATGCAGTTGATATTGGGACAATGCAGGCAGAACATAGAGTCATTGGTGTGCCCAGTACCAGGCCTTTCAAAGTAGATTTAAATTTGCCTCCGGAGAAAGCCTGACGTTGGATCTGTGGGAACATAAACACTTCTGTAAGCCCACCAACCAGAAATGCGAAACCCATACCTATACTAACTAAACGCATATAGGTTAAAGAAAAATCCCACCACCGGGAAAGAAGAGAGGAATCTGGCTCTGCTTCTACACAAAAACCCTGGAAACACTCAACATTGTCGCCACTAACTGCTTCCAGGTCACCTCGTACCGTGTCCAACTTAGGTATACGGTTGAGTGACAAGAATAACGTTAAAAGAATAAAGAAAAAGACGAGCCCTATGGCTCGCTTTTTCCTAATCGTGGTATTAAACATAATCGTAGCGATATTGTTGAACCAAACCTATGTCTGGTATATCTGAATCGGAATATTATTATTTACATACGCCTCTTAAGCTTAGGATCGAGAATATCTCTGAGACCATCACCCGCTAAATTTATACCTAGAACAGTTAATGTTAAGAATACTCCAGGGAAGAATATGATCCAAACAGCTCTAGTTATATAATTACGACCTTCCGCCATTATGTTACCCCAGCTCGGGACCTCAGGAGGAGGACCTGCCCCAAGAAAACTTAAATATGCTTCGACGAGAACTGCTGCTGCTGCCACGTAAGTCGCATGAACTATCAACGGCACAACCAAATTAGGGAAAACGTGAAGCGCTAATATACGAACTGGTTGTGCACCTAAGGCTCTGGCTGCATCAACGAACATCTGTTCACGTAGTGTCAGAACAGAAGCTCTGACGATTCGCACCGCTCTAGGTGTCTCCACCACAGTCAAAGCAATAATCACATTCTGTACGCTGCCTCCTAAGAGTGCCATCAATGCCATAGCCAGAAGTACCGATGGAATTGACATTAACCCATCCATAAATCTCATAATTATCCCGTCAGCCACCCTATAGTATCCGGCGACTAACCCAATTACTACGGCTATAGCTATCGAAATAGCTGACACTGCTCCAGCCACAATCATTGAAACACGAGTACCATATACTGTCCGGGTCCATACATCGCGTCCTATGTTATCTGATCCGAACCAATGCGCAATGTGGGGTTGCCCAGACATAGTAGGTGGAATGAATCTATTCCGCGGATCAACATGCTTTGGATCGCCTGTGAATAACAAAGGGGCGAAAATAGCAACAAGTGCCATAAACACGACGATTGCTATACCAGCCATCATGTTCGGATTCCGCTTAGTAAGCCTAAGAAGTTGCCGAGCAATCACACCTAAACTAAAGTTAGCCATTTTACCAGGAGGCTTAGACAGTACGCTATCTGCTCGCTGTGTCATTAATATCTAATCCTTGGATCAAAATAGGCATACGATAAGTCAACCAGTAGATTGATAAACACGTACACTGTTGATGTTACTAATATTGCCCCTTGGATAATCGGGTAATCTCTAGCCAGAATCGCGTTCAAAAGAAGACGTCCCAGTCCAGGTATGGCGAATACACTCTCGGTCACGACAAGACCACTCAGTAGGGCCGCCACTCCAAGTCCAATTACAGTTATAATTGGCAAAGCGGCATTTCTAAGAGCATGCCGTATTAAGACTACATTTTCAGCAAGACCCTTAGCCCTCGCTGTTCGCACATAATCCTCTCTAAGAGTTTCTAATACGGTCGCCCGTGTCATTCTAGTAACCAACGCCATTATAATGACCCCTGTAGCGACTGACGGCATGATCAAACGATGGAACCACCTCCATAAATCCTCGGACGGGGCTACATATCCCGCTGCGGGGAACAATCCTAACTTAACGGCGAACAGCCATATCATTAGAAATCCTAGCCAAAATACAGGGACAGAAAAACCAAGAGTTGCAATTATCATGACGACTCTGTCAATCCACGTGTTCGCTTTCCATGCTGCCAAGACACCGAGTGGGATCGCTATAAATATAGCTATAACCTCTGTGAGGATGGCAAGGGAAAGTGTCGGAACCACCCTTTGCGCAATGAGATGTGAAACTTCGTGCTTGGACAGTATGGACTTCCCTAAATCTCCTCTGAGTATGTCCGCTGCATATATAAACAACTGAACATGCATAGGCTCATTTAAACCAAGTGCCTCCCGGATACCCTCAACTTCCTCCATAGTCGCTTCGTGTCCAGCTATAATGGCAGCAGGGTCGCCAGGAGCTATTCTAATAAGGGCGAACACAATTAATGCCACTACAGCGAGCACAGGAATTACAGAGAATACTCGTCTTATAACATATCCGGTCATTTCATTACCTTAAGTGTCTTAACTTACCATCGCTAAACAAAGTTTAAATCCGTCGCAGGTTTTATGACTTGAAGTCATGATAGGTGCGGGCTAACCAAAAAGAAACATCCCGTTGATTGGTTTCTCTCTTAGAAAAAAGCCCCCGGCTACATTGGATTCGATAAAGTCGCCAGAGGTGCTGCAATCATGACCTTAAGTCACAAGGTGAGGGCGAATAATGTGTTCGCCCTCACCTATCTGTGATTTATATGCTTATCCGACTATTTCTCTAACCATACATTGAAGTATAGAGGATATGAAGGAACGGATAAGTTCTTCACGTAGCTCCTATGTGGATATATCGAGGAGAACTGACCAAGATAAATCCTGGGTATCTTCGTAAAGTACAACATCTGCAATTCTTCTACATAACCCATTTGTTCCTTAGGATCTGTAGCCATAGCGAATTTCTCTCTCGCTTCGATCATCTTAGGGAATGTGAAACCACCACCGTAACCTGTACCGCCTTCGGTAGCATTCAAGTCATGAAGCGGATGTCCAAAAGAGTTATGTGTTCCCCATGATGTAAAGAGATTCCAACCCTTGTCGTATATCTTCGAGATCAAGGTCGCCCAGTCCATAGCTGGCATCTCAACGTTCATACCAATAGCTTCTAGCTGAGATTTTAGCACGGGACCCAGTGGCTGAATCGTCGCATAGTCAGAAGGATTCATAATTCGAATCGGCTCACCATTGTAGCCGCCCTCTTCAAGCAACTTCTTTGCTCTCGGAACGTCATTCTGGTTATACCATTCTGAAGCACCGATATCAGTTTCTAACGGAGTATTACAGTAGTAAATAGCGGGACATAGGAACCAAAGGTCGCTTGGACCAAGTCCGCTCATTAGCTCTTCAACATCCAGAGAAACCAGTATCGCCTGACGTATCTTTGCGTTACCTGTTGGTGGCTCTTGGTGGCTTATACCCAAGAAAGACTTATGGAAACCGTACATAGAGATGTTCATATTCGGATCGGCACTCAGAGGACCGAAGTGGTCCAGGCCTGCTCCGTCAACGACGTCCCATTCACCAGTCTTAAGTCCAGCTATCTTGGTTTCCTCGTCTGGAATTTCTAACCACGTGATGGTGTCAACATAAGCTATCTTTGCGCCAGCAAGGTATGTACCAGGCTCGTTTCGTGGAACATAATCTTCATTACGTGTAAGAACGACTGAGTCTCCAACGTCCCACTTGGACAGTTTATACGGTCCAGAACCTATGTAATTATCTTGTCCTATGTCTTCTCGTTTACCAATAACTGCCGAAACACCTTCTTCTTGGAAGACCCATAGACCTCTATAGGCCCAACCCATGGCTCCAGGAACTCCACCCATAGCGGTGTTCATCTTGAATTGCCATGTGTTTGCATCAGTAGCAGTCACGTCATCCATCAACGCAGCAACGAACTTGCCGGCACCACTATCGGCTATCCAGCGCTCATAGGACGGCATAACATCCGCCGTTGTTACTGCAGAACCGTCTGTAAACGCAAGATTGTCACGAAGGTTGAAAGTCCAGGTTAATCCATCGCTGGACATTTCCCAGGTGTCAATCATCTGCGGAGTATTATTATAATCTTTATCTAAGGCGAAAGGAGTTTCCCAAATATGCATAGCGACTGCGTATGTAACGTAGGCGGGAGCAAATCCTGGGTCCAGTGATTTGATGCTTCCCTGAGCTGTAATCTTGATGTCTCCACCATATTTAGCAGCTTCAACTTGCTGCCTAGCATCCAACGCTGCAGTGGCTACAACCTTCACCTCTTTGACAACTTCCTTCTCTACCTCTACCTCCACTTCTTTAACAACCTCTACCTCTTTAACAACCTCTACTTCTTTAATCACTTCAACTTCTTTCGTACAAGAAGTCAAAACGATAGAAAAAGCGGCCATTGCTATAAGGCCTAACAAAAACAGTTTTCTCATTTACTCCTCCTAAATCTATTCACTGCTTCAAATAACGCTACGAAAGCCTGAGTTCGACATCTTCTTCAGGCTATCTCTCTTTCTTGTTGACTTTAAATAAGATACATAGGCTTTGAGCCAAATGTCAAGTTCCTAACTATGAAACACTTCAAATATTCCCATAATGTCTCTCGGCTCTTTCCTGATTTATCTCACGACAGTAAAATTTTATAGTGTGTATTTCTATACGGATTTATCTTTCTCAATCGATAATGGGTAGGATTATATGAGAGGGGTTATCTTTATCGTGTAGAATTGTCTGATCAGCCTTCACGATCTCTGCATCCTGCCCGAAATCATTACCAGTGTTTGGATTTCTATCGAATTGAGGGAAGTTACTGCTTGTTACTTCCACTCGTATTCTGTGACCTTTTAAAAAGCAATTACTGGTAGACCATAAATCTATTTCAAACTTGTATACTTCACCCGGCGTCATTAAAGCTGGTTTCTCCCAGGAATCCCTGTATCGTGCTCGTTGAATACCCTGAGCCACATTCATTGCATATCCGTCAGGGAAAACGTCTACGAGTTTGGCTGAAAAGTCTGTATCTTTTGCAGATGATGAGGCGTAAAGTATCAACTTAACCGGACCGGTCACTTCAACATCACTTTCTAAGACGTCACTGGAATAGACTAATACGTCGGGCCTGTATTCATTAGGTCGCTGGTCCCGTGGTCCCATACTGACCGGAAGAGTTTCCTCGTTACAACAAGTGCTACCTCCGATTGTCATAACCGGATGATTTGGATCATAAGTATAGTGATCTGATGGTTCATCACCAGGTTTCGTTCTGTTTAAAGTCCCATCGCCAAGGAGTGAATTGGCAGTTCCATTACTATGGAAATAGT
>CAYSLK010000025.1:0-23653 GCA_964431885.1 uncultured Dehalococcoidia bacterium
GACATTGGCTCTACGATCGGATAAAAAAACATCTGGCAAGAATATTCGATGGGTTTTACTTAAGGATATCGGTAGTGCGACAACAGACAATAAGATATCACAGTCTCTAGTGCAAGAGGCTTTAACTTACATAAGGCAAAAGACAATATAAGAATGCGGTGAAGAATATATAATTGGAATGGTTGAATTGGGCTTATCTAATCTTAATCGGCTTCGGTACCGGACTTTGCGGAGTAGTCGTTGGTGCTGGAGGCGGCTTCATCCTGGGTCCAATCCTCCTAATATTCTTTGATATTGAACCAGAAATTGTTGCTGGCACCACACTTGCCTTAGTTGCAATCAATAGTATTTCTGGTGGCATTGCTTTCAAACGTATGGGTTTGGTGGACATACGAAGCGGATTACTATTCGCTGCTGCTGCTCTACCTGGCGCTATAGGCGCTCCGTTTGTGATTGGTGCAGTAGAGGGGAATTTGTTCCGATTGCTATTTGGGATTCTGTTAGTAATTCTTTCCGTTGGCTTAATACTCCGCCAAAAAGTCTCTGAAAGTCAGGATCTGAACTCTCAACCAAATCAGGCCACAGTAACAAAATTTATTTCAACAGTAGTAACTCGTACAATAATTACAAAAGAGAACAAAGTATACATGTACGAATTCAATGAACTACTAGCAATGAGTGTGAATATATTTCTGGGTTTCGCATCTAGTTTCTTTGGTACAGGAGGCGGATTTCTAAGAACTCCGTTGCTCGTTTATCTATTTAACTTTCCGGTACAAATAGCTGTTGCCACATCCATATTCACTTTAACATTTGTTGCGACAGCTGGCGTTATAACTCATGTGACTTTGGGCAACATTAATTGGTTCCCTGTGTTGATTATGAGTGGGTTCGGCATAGTAATAGGAGGCCAGATAGGCGCCCGAATAGCAAATAAATTGGAAGGGGTATGGATCATGCGAATACTTCTTGTGCTTGTACTCACTTTAGGAGGACGACTAATATATGAAGGTCTATTCATCTAACTAAAAAATTCCTTAATATTTGATTTATTAAACTTTCCACTAGAGATTAAGAGGTTAACCAGGATATGTCTATATTTAAGCTACACTCAATTGATGGAGGGGCCCGGGCCGGTATTATTAGTACACCTCATGGAGAAGTCCCGACACCTACTTTCATGTCTGTCGCTACTCAAGGTTCTGTCAAGGCACTGGATCCTGCTGATCTACAAGGTATTGGTTCAACAATACTACTAGCTAATGCCTACCATATTTTCCTACGCCCCGGCGTAAACACCATTGAAAGCCTCGGTGGGCTCCACGAATTTATGGGTTGGGACGGTCCAATTCTTACTGACAGTGGAGGATTCCAAGGATACAGTCTCAAACATCTCCGGAAAATTACTGAGGACGCTATTATTTTTAAATCACATATTGACGGAAGCTTACACAGTTTTAGTCCTGAGACATCCATACAATGTCAGGAGAAATTAGGAGCTGATATAATAATGCCGCTAGATTTATGCGTGCCGAATCACTCTGACAAATCTACTGTTAAAGATGCAGTTGAACTAACTACACGTTGGGCTGAACGATGTCGCAATGCACATGTTAACGATCATCAATACTTGTTTGGGATAATTCAAGGTGGCCTTTTTACAGACCTAAGACACCTATCTACCGAGTCATTATTATCGTTGGGTTTCCCTGGCTACGCTATCGGTGGCCTCAGTGTTGGGGAAACAAAGTCCGAAATGTACAGAATAACTGAGTTTACAACACAACTGATACCACGCGATTTACCCAGATATCTGATGGGGGTAGGATCGCCAGAAGACTTAGTTGAATGTGTAGCTCGTGGTATTGACACCTTCGACTGTGTACTTCCAACAAGAATAGCACGTAACGGAGCGTTATTTACTAAACAAGGAAGAGCTAATATTTATACTGCACGTTTCAAAAATATGGAGGGCCCCTTAGATCCTTCCTGTGACTGTTACACTTGTACCACATTTTCTGCCGCCTATATCCACCATCTATTTAAAGCAAAAGAGTTATTAGCCTACCGTTTAGCCAGTCTGCACAACCTCAGATTTGTGTACCGATTAATGGAGGAATTGAGGTCAGCAATAATCAAAGGTAATTTTGAAGAATACAGACGGGACTTTCTGGAACGATTCATTCCACCAAACGAACATATCCGCCAGGAGCAGAAGAAGAAATGGCTGATGTCCCGCCGGATTACCTAAAGGGCCTATAAATTTGTTTAGGTATTATCTGTTCGAACATTACAGGATATTAAGTTCTTTTATCAGCATCAAACAACACTATACGAAATCACTTCGTCTGCTATTCATCACATATACGATCGTAACCCTACCTAAAGGATGGTAGAGATCCCATTCAAGCCAGCTAGTACCGGCTATTAGCATTAACTCTTAAATGAATCCTCTTCAATTGCTAATACCTTTTCGAGTCTCCGCCTATGCCTGTCCTCTCCGGTAAACTTAGCTGAGACGAAGGCATTAGTGATTTCTTTCGCTGTTTCAGATCCTATTATGCGTGCTCCGAAGCAAATAATATTCATGTCATCATGCTCAACTCCCTGATGCGCAGAGTAAGTGTCATGACAAACACTCGCACGAATCCCTCGAATTTTATTCGCCACTATTGACGCCCCCACTCCGCTTCCACAAATCATTATCCCTCTATCTGCATTCTCTGAAGCAACCTGTACACCTACCGCATGTGCGAAATCAGGGTAATCATCCTTAGAATTCATATTATGTGCCCCAACATCTATAACAACATGTCCACATTGCTCTAAATGTTTAGAAATCACGGATTTAAGCTCAAATCCTCCATGATCAGCACCAACAGCTAATTTCATACTCTTAACACCTCTTCCGGAAATCGGATAGCATAAATATACTATAAGAAGATTTTAATTACACCTTACGTCAATAACCGCAATAGCATCTTTGGGCATAAGATGCCATTTATTGAATATCAATCTAATAATATGATCACTATAGCATTAAAGTTAATGCTAATATGTAAGATACAACAGTCGCTCTCACATTCGGCAAATGTTGTCGAAATCCACATTTGTAAAACCATATCATTCTATGAGGGAGGGGTTAAGCAATGAGTGTAGTTAAGCTAGAGATTTCCAATAAGGCGCTTTTTCAGGAAGGCCAATCATTCGGAAAAGTTGGCCCATATCATTTGATTGAAGGAATTGTCCACTTCTCTTTAGACCCATGTGACCCTAATAACGAATTGATTACAGATATAGAACTTGCCCCTCTCGATTCAAATGGATTGGTTAGATTTTCGTCTGATTTCGCAATGCTACAACCGGTAAACAAAAAACATAGCAACCAGCGAATTCTATTTGATGTTCTAAATAGAGGTAAGAAAACCGTCCTCATGAATTTTAACAGTGCAATTCGCCAGCCTGATCCTTCATCCCCATTGAAAAGTGGTAATGGACACCTTATGGAGCAAGGGTACACGATCGTATGGTGTGGATGGCAAGCTGATGTGCCTCCAATTCCAGGATTAATGGGTCTACATGGTCCAAATGCTGTACACAAAGACAACAAATGTCTGGAGGGCCAATTACTATGTTGTATACAAGAAGACGAAGAAAAGAAAATGGTAATGCTCTCACATAGGGGACACCTTCCGTATCCCCCTTCGGACATCAATGACCCATCAGCTACCTTAGCTGTACGAAACCATCCAAATAGTGCTGCCACAACAATCCCCAGGACTCATTGGTCCTTCGTGAGAGATGAAGATGCTGCAGAAGAATATAATCCGAGTCACGTATACATGCCATCCGGGTTCAAACCAGGACATATTTACGAACTCGTATATCAGACCCGTTTCAGCCGATTGGTTGGATTAGGATTAGCAGCGGTTAGAGATATTGTATCTTATCTTAAATATTCAAGTGTAGAAATGGGCAATCCATGTTCTGATAACATAAAATACGCATACGCCTTCGGATCATCTCAAAGTGGCCGATTTCTTCGTCAATTGATCCACTTAGGTCTTAATAATGATGAGCAAGGAAGAATGTCTCTGGACGGCATCATTGCTCATGTTGCTGGTGCAATGCGAGGAGAATTTAATCAACGTTACGGCCAGCCATCTAAGGATATCTGCTTCATTATCCCGGAGCTTTTCCCCTTTACTGACTTTGAACAAACTGATCCTGTAACCGGTGAAACCGGTTCACTCCTACAAAACATGAGACTGAAACAGCAGCTACCCAAACTTATTTTTACTAATACTTCAGCGGAATATTGGAGAGGAGATGCTGCTTTAATCCATACGGATCTCGTTACAATGTCAGATGCGCCTGAAGATACAGATTCGGTGCGAAAATACCATTTTTCCGGAACTCAACATGGCATAGGTGACTTTCCACCATTAATAATCAGACCAATGGACAATCTTAAAGGTCAGCTTCCATTCAATAGCATTGACTACACTCCTTTGCTCAGGGCAGTGCTTTCTAACCTCGATAAATGGGTTTCTCTAGGGGAAACACCTCCGCCAAGCAGACATCCAAAACTTTCAAACAGTAGCGGGATTGAGTCTCATAAAATACTAAGCAAATTAAGTGAACTACCAAGTGTCAAAATTCCTAAACAGACGACTAGAGCCCTACGCCTAGATTACGGTAATGAAACTCATAAGGGTCGAACTATTCAACTCCCGGCTATTCAAAGAGAACAATATCCAGCTATAGTCTCAGCAATAGATGATGACGGGAATGAAATAGCAGGGATACGTCTTCCTGACATTCAAATCCCATTGGCAACCTACACAGGTTGGAATTTACGTCACCCGGATATAGGTAATACAGATCTGTATATAGGTATTTCCGGTGGATTGGCGGGATGGACACTACCTTTTCCAGCAACCGATACGGATCGAGCAAATAAAAATGATCCGAGACGTTCAATAAAAGAACGATATCATACTAAAACAGACTATCTCGACCAAATAACAAATGCCAGTAGATCTCTGCTCAATCAGGGTTATATCCTCGAAGAGGATCTTTCTTTCATACTGGAACTAGCTGAACGTAAATACGATCTATTCTCAATTCCAGATCCTGGTTTATAGTCTAAAAGCCTAATGTATAGGTTTACAGATGCGTCTTAAACTAAACAAATCATACTGGGCGGGCCGTGGCCAAGTTACCAATCTCATATTGGAGCTAGATTCACATAATCGTAAGATGAGCACCCTCTACCTTACTTGCGAATCCATACGTGACCATTTATCCAATCCAGTGCTAACCCAAGATCCTAGAATTTCACATCTAACAGAAATTCTGGAGGAAGTACCATGGAAGGGTAATGGTCTAGTAATTTTTTCTGCTCCATCTCAGGTTATAACGATTCAACCTGCTTTCCCTATTCTGGAAGGCTTGTACAGTGAAGGGGTTTTAGTATACCCACTGCTACGTCAAATAAATAATGACCTAACCGTTGCGGTTATATTACTTCGTTTGGGACGTTACGCAATAGGTGTCTTGAGAGGTGAGGAACTTATATCATCTAAGACTGGTTCACGCTACGTTAAAAATCGTCACAAAGCCGGAGGTTCATCTCAACGAAGATTTGCCCGCAGCCGAGAAAGATTGATTAGAGAATTATACGATAAAACCTGCGAAATAACCCAAAGCCAAATCTCTCCTAACGAACATAATCTAGACTATGTCCTACTTGGAGGCGAAAAAACCACTCTTGACGGATTTCTAAAAAGATGCCCTTATCTAACCAAACTCAATACGAAGATCCTAAGTCGATCATTACAATTTGACATCCCTAACCATACTACGTTAACAAAAATACCACGCGAGGTTTGGAAATACCGGGTTACGATATATGAATAGACTAGATAACTTTTTTAGGATTCGCAACAGATTTCACGTATACAGCTCGGTTTATTGAGCTGTGTATCCTCCATCGACTACTAATGGCGCTCCTGTCATAAATGAAGATTCATCCGAGGCCAAGAAAAGAGCAGCGGACGCAATATCCTCGGGATTACCAAGGCGACCCATAGGATGACGATTTTCCAGTTCATCAAGTGAAACAGGATCGTCAGTTAAAGACTTTGTCATATTGGTGTAAATATAACCAGGGCAAATACAATTAATCCTTATACCTTTGCTAGCGCATTCCACGGCCAAATTTCTCGTAAATTGCAAAACTGCACCTTTCGACGGTGCGTATGGATTAAACCCACTACCTGAATGGGCTGGATAGCCCACTAAGCCTATTATGGAAGCTAAATTTATTATTGATCCGCCCCCGGTGCGTTCCATTTCGGGCACAGCATGCCAAGTAGGTAAATAAGTGCCCTTTAAATTAATCTCCATAACACGGTCCCATAAGTCTTCATGGGTAGCTCCATCAAACATACCAACTCTACCACTCACGCCAGCACTATTTACTAAAATATCCAATCTGCCGTAAAGCTCAATCGCTCTCTTCACCATCATATTAGCGTCTTGATTATTAGACACATCTCCTACAATCAACTCCGCATGAAGATTCAGTGCCTTTATAGATTCGACAGTGTTCATAGCTTCTACTTCATCAATATCAGAAACTATTACCCGTGCCCCTTCTCTGCTAAACAATATGGCAGTAGATTTACCTATCCCTGAACCTCCGCCAGTTATTAGAGCTACCTTCCCTTCTAGCCGCATAATAAGACACTCCCTATCATAAGAATTACTTACCGTTAATCCCCTAAGAAATTCACTCTAGATGATATAGCGTGAATCAATAAGCGTAAAGTCACATTGTTAGGTTGTTATTCTACTGGTACAATGTAATCGAACGTTGTATGAATGAATACCCACAAAACGCTTTGCTTAGACAGGAGTACTATGATGGCTGATTTTAATGCGCACGTAATGGTTTGTACCAATAGTGACAATGCTGAAGACAAAAGACACTGTGGAGACAAAGGCGGATCTGAAATCCGTAAAAAGTTCAATGAACTTATTGTTAAACACGACTTGATAAGCAAAGTGACTATATCAGATACTGGTTGCACTAGTCAGCACGGTTTGTGCGACGTTCCTCAAGGGGCCGTAATCATCTACGGGCCTAGTCAGTCAACCGGCGGCACATGGTATACTGCGTCCCCAGATGACGTCGAAGAAATTGTTACAGAACATTTAATTAATGGTCGAATTGTTGAACGGATAGTTAACAAGGCGCGCGGAGTGAAGTTCGCTCAAAAATAGTGACCATTTAATCTAACACTTCACCTCTTCCTAAGACTGTCCATTTCTGGCCAATATATTGAGTAACTCTTCCTTGTCCGAGGACAGTTAGTTTGCCATCCAGATTGACACAGGCAGTTTCTCCGTCTATGCCCAATCCAGTTACACTTGAAGGGGCGGTACTTAGGATATTTTCATAAACCTCCTGTGGATTCTTCTTCTCGTGATGAGGTAAGACTACTGTTTTTGTAAGAAAACCTAACGCTTTTTTCCAACCTTTGTAATACATTAAGGATCCAAAAACCATAGCCCCGGCACTGGAACCGACCAAGTACGCGCCTTTTTCCAGCCTTTGAATAATCTTACTTTCGAGAAGAGAATTAGATATAGTTCCTAAGAGGTAATTTGGGTCCCCTCCTGTGAAGTATATAACGTCCGCATTATCAAGATTAGAAACTAGAAGAGAGTCATTCGAATGTGACGGTGTAAGAACCATCAAAGATTTAGCATTTACGCCAAGATTTCTAAAATACGTAACTCCATTGGAGGCTGCCTTGTGAGGATTCTCTCCAGTGGCCGCAGTTGGCAATATGACAACCGTTGGGTTAGAATGCGCAACCTCATTCAAGATCGCCCGATCTATAGGTTCGCAACCCAGATGGAATTCATCTCCTCCCACCAATGCTATACGTCGCATACCACCTTCCTTTAAATAAAAATGTAATAAGCCTCAGACCTGTACCGATCTCTAACATTAAATCATCTTTAAATATATCTACGAAGAATATTATTGTATTCTTATGAGAATTAATCAAGAAACATGTTTTAATTGCCTAAGATATTCATATTTATATAGCGTAATAACATCAGTATATAAAGTCCACATTAATGTTAAACTTTAACTCATCAGAATATGTTTAGGAGTAAGGTGTAATGGCCACCACAGCCGATGCGGTAATAATAGGCGGGGGTGTAATCGGTACTAGCATTCTCTATAATTTGGCCCTACAAGGGCTAAGGCGCATCGTTCTTCTAGAAAAAGATGTTCTGGCCTCAGGATCCACTGGACGTTCACAAGCAATATTACGCATGCACTATTCCAACGAAGTGACGACACGCCTAGCTTGGGAGAGTTTGAAACTTTTTAAGGAATTTAACCAACTTACAGGTGTATCGTCTGGATACAAGCAAACTGGGTATCTCGTAATAGTGAACGACGAAGATGAACTAGCCCTAAAAACCAATATTGACATGCAGAAAAAACTTGGGGTGAACACAGGCATTATATCTCCAACGGAGGTTAAAGAACTGGCTCCTATGATATCTATGGAATCAGACGAAGTTTATGCATTCGAGCCAGAATCAGGTTATGCGGATCCTTACGCCCTAACTACGGGATATGCGCAAAAAGCAAGAGAACTAGGGGCAATTATTAAAATGCATTCCCCCGTTATTAATATTGAAACTAAAAAAGGTAAGATTAACAGGGTGATTACAGCTAAAGAAACTATCGAAACACCTATTGTAGTAATAGCAGCTGGTCCTTGGTCGGGCCCTATCCTCCATAAGTTAGGCGTGACAACGCATCTGGTTAGTGTAAGGCATCAGATCATAAGATTAAAAAGGCCTTATGGGAAAATTCCCTACCATCCCATATTGGGTGACATAGTTAATTCCCTATCAGCGCGACCTGATTTATCGGATTTAACACTGATAGGCGTAGGAGAAGATGAAGTCGCCGAGCCAGAAACCTACAACCGTGGTATTGACATGCCAATAGTAGAGGAAACGTTTCGTAAAATAACCAAACGAATGCCAGACATGGGTGAAGCTTCATTCATGGGGGGGTGGTCCGGCCTATTTACGGTCACTCCAGATTGGCATCCAATCTTGGATGCCATAAAAGAAATCGAAGGGCTTTACTGTGCGATAGGGTTTAGCGGTCATGGTTTTAAACTATCCCCAATGGTAGGGCAAGTGATGGCGGAGCTCATCACGCAGCCAAGCTTCCAAAGCATAGACATATCTATGCTCGGATTAGGTCGATTTGAAGCAGGAAGGTTACTTGCCTCGCGTTACAATCTGAACGTATTGGCATGAAACTCCTGCTATAACAATGAAAAGTCGCCACTTATCAAAGACTTAAGTTAACCAATCCACAGGAAACGAGTTCAAAGAACTAATATTTCATTTAGTCGGCGCGTGAAGTTCAGTTCTCTCTATACTGTTCCATCAATCACCACATCTAGCACAGCAGGTCTCCCTGAAGCTAAAGCATCGCGCACAGCTCCTGACAATTCGCTAGGATCTGTTATCTGTCGGCCGTATACGCCTATCGCCTCGGCAATACCCGCAATATTTAACCTAATGGGGAAATCGGTTCCCATATACTGACTATTGGGGGGATTCTCTCCGAGAATATCTCTTTTATAAACATTCATATTCAATTTTAGTACCCTATAGGCACTATTGTTACAAATGATATAAACTACTGGTATATTTGCGTTCGCAGCCGTCCATAATGCCTGCACTGTCATCATTGAACTACCATCGCCTACAACAGCCACTACCGGTCTATCTGGATAAGCTAGCTTTACCCCCAACACACCACCCATACCCCAGCCAAGTGCACCGCCTCTAATACCATATATACTTCCAGGTTCGTTAAATTCCATAGATGAGTGTATGGAGCCTCTGCTAGTTATAGAGTCATCAGCTATAATAGTGTCATCTGGTAGAGCATTGCTTATTTCGTGCATCATGCGATCTGCTGTCATAGGTTGATTATCCCAATCTCTTTCAAGACGACTTTGCCAGTCTCGCTTAATACCAGCCTTCTCTTCAGACACAGTCAGTATTCTACCCTTGGCCGCTTCTTTTTCATCACCTGACATCTTGGATTCGAGAGCATCTATCAATTCAGCCATCGCTATCTTTGGATCTGCAATTATCCCCACATCGGTTGGTTCACTTTTTCCAACCTCTTCATATGCTTGATCAACATGAATCAATTTAGTATTGGCTCCTAAGGCTGGGCCAGAAAAATAGAAGAATCCAGAGAAGACGTTAGTGCCAACTGCTAACACGACATCAGAGGATCCAATTATCTTCTTTGAATCTGGCATACTTGGGTTCAACGCACCAAGAAATTGAGGATGGCCAGTAGGAAAGTTCATTTCAGAATAGTTTGTTGCATAAACACGTGCGCCAAGCATTTCAGCAACCTTAACGATCTCTTGACTTGACTCAGATTGAGCTGCTCTATCTCCGACAATTACTACAGGATCTTGTGCGTCCTTAAGCAATCGTGCAGCCTCCTCTATTGCAGCCTTGTCTGGCCCAATCCTAAAATAGCCCCTCGGAGAAGGAATGATATCCATCTCACCTTCATCGTCTAACGCATTGGCAGAAAAAGCCACGTATGTAGGACCAGTCGGAGGTGTCTTGGCCTCATTAAATGCACGCCGGATGATTCCAGGCAATTGCTCTGGATGAGTAACCTCTGCACTCCATTTAGTAAATTGTTCTACCATCTGAACTAAATCTGACCTGTTATTTGAAAGCTTTCGTATATCTTGATTTGCTGAAGTTAACACAAGTGGCGTACCACCTTCATAAGCATTTGTTAAAAGGCTTATACCATTTGCAAGACCTGTCTCAATGTGCAAATTCACGAAAGCAGGTTTCCCTGTGGCACGTGCATATGCATCTCCCATACCCATCGCGACACCTTCTTGTGTGGTAAGCATATATTTAATATCCGGAAAATCCTCCAGAGCATCCATGATAGGACTCTCACTGGTTCCCGGATTTCCAAAAATATAATCCACGCCTTCAGCCCTAAGCATCTCCATTAAAGCTCTTTTACCTGTCATTCTAACCATGATTAGTCCTCCTCTTCTTGTCTGTCTAAATCGAAATAAATTTGCAGAGATATAATACTCTACATATTAGACAATATCGTTTTAATACCTTCAGTACGGAATTTATGAATATCGTCAGCATCTTTTATAAATGCACCTAGTGTCTTTTCCACCACATTATAGTCCAATGAATTGAATTGCAGTAAAATCATTGCGTTGGCCCAATCCAATGTTTCTGATATGCCAGGCATTTTTTCGAGATCCATTTCTCTGACCTTCTGAATAAAATGACTGATTTGACTAGCGAAATCGTAATTTATACCACTGATCTTGCTTCTAATAATCCGCAGTTCTTTTTCGTAGTCTGGGTAATCTATCCAGAGGTAGAGACACCGCCTGCGTAGGGCATCCGAAAGTTCACGTGTTCGATTGGAGGTCAGAATCACTAGTGGTTTATGGATCGCGCTTATAGTGCCTATTTCAGGTATCGTAATTTGGAATTCGGACAACGTTTCCAATAGGTATGCTTCAAATTCCTCATCCGCTCTATCAACTTCATCGATAAGTAAAACAGGAGCCTTGTTGTTCTGAGTCAGAGCTTCTAATAGCGGTCGTTTTAACAGGAATGCTTCGCTGAATATCTCCTGCTCTCTTTCGTAGAGACTTTGATCACTATTTTCACCGAGTTTTATTCGAAGTAGTTGCTTAGGATAATTCCATTCGTAAAGGATAGTATTGACATCCAGTCCATCGTAACATTGTAGTCTAATAAGTTTAGTGCCTAACACACGTGACATAACATTAGCAATCTCTGTTTTGCCAACGCCAGCCTTTCCCTCGATCAAGACCGGCCGTTCCAGAATTTGTGCCATGTATAAGGTAGTAGCAATACCCGGATCGGCAATATAACCTGCGGATTCTAATTTTCCTATTATGTCATCTATAGGATCGACGGCGGATTGTCTCTCTTGCAACGTAACGTTTCCCTTAATTCACTCTAGTACGGCTTTAGAATGGTAATGGGAATGAAACGAACAGACTTGTTTCATATAGATTATTTAAGCCTTACGTCCAGCGTTTTTTATAGCGCGCCATACCTTTTCAGATTTGGCAGGCATATCGATATGTGTTATACCATAAGGTGAAAGAGCGTCAACAACAGCGTTTATCACCGCAGGAGACGCTGCAATCGTACCTGTTTCTCCCGCCCCTTTCACACCCATTGGGTTAACTGGTGAAGGTGTGACGGTGCGTTCCACTTCAAACGATGGTAGGTCGGTGGCCTTTGGTAAAGCATAATCCATCATACTACCAGTGAGGAGCTGGCCATTATCATCATATATCGCCTCCTCCTGCAATGCTTGTCCAATCCCCTGAGCTGATCCACCTTGTACCATGCCCTCAACTATCATTGGATTGAGTACGTTACCAACATCATCCACAGCCACATATCTAAGTACGGTCACCAGTCCTGTGTCTGGATCTATTTCCACGACGGCTATATGCGTTCCTGAGGGCCAGGTAAAGTTTTTGGGATCGAAAAAACTGGTAGCCTCTAAACCTGGTTCCATACCCTCAGGCAGGCCATCATAATAATAGGCAGCTCCAGCGACTTCTTGGAACGTTTTGGAGTTTTGTGGAGCTCCTCTCACAAATAACTTACCATCCTCGAAAACCATGTCTTCTTCTGATGCCTCTAATAAATGAGCAGCAAGTCTTTTTGCTTTTACTATAATTTTGTCTGCACTCATTTGAATTGCCGCTCCACCAACTGAAAGGCTGCGACTACCAAAAGTCCCTATGCCGAATTGCATCCTGTCGGTGTCACCATGAACAACATCTATATCCTCAACCGGAATTCCCAAATTAGCCGCAACTAATTGCGCGTAGGTTGTTTCGTGCCCCTGCCCATGGGCAGATGATCCGGTAAACACTGTTACCTTACCAGTCGGATGAATTCTTACGATTGCACTTTCCCATAACCCAGCTCGGGCTCCAAGCGCTGCACCCACGGCAGATGGTGCAGCACCAGAAATTTCGATATAACTTGAAAGTCCTAGTCCTAGCAATCTCCCTTCTTCTCGACCTTTGGATTGATCTTCTCTAAATTGCTTATAATCGACCATTTCCAAAGCTTTATCAAGTGACATTTCATAATCCCCGCTATCATATGTTACGGCTGTTGCAACTGTATGGCCATCATCAAACGGAGCTATAAAATTTTTACGACGAACCTCTGCTGGGTCTAATTGAACTTCAGATGCGAACATGTCGACCATACGTTCGACGACATAAGTCGCCTCGGGTCGACCAGCACCTCTGTAGGCATCCACAGGTGTCGTGTTCGTAAACACTCCGTATACTTTGCACGAAATATTCGGTGTATTATATGGGCCAACCAACATAAGACCATAATACCAAGTAGGAATCAGAGGAGCAAAAGTAGAAAGATACGCACCTAAATTGGCATATGTCGTGGCACTCAATCCAGTAATTGTACCGTCCTTATTTCCCATTATTTCTACATCGGTCACATGATCACGACCATGAGTTGTAGCTACATAACCTTCAGTGCGACTCTCAATCCATTTCACAGGACATCCAAGCTGCTTAGCTATAACCGCGGCGATTATCTCTTCAGCATATAGATAAAGTTTACTTCCAAAAGCCCCTCCTACTTCAGGAGCTACTATCCTAATTAGATGTTCGGGATGGCCGGTCACCAAGGACATCAATAACCGCACGAGATGTGGTATCTGAGTAGATGTCCACACCGTAAGTTGTTCCGAACCTTTATTATAATCAGCAACCACACCACGTCCTTCCATAGGATTTGGCACCAGGCGCTGGTTAACGATACGTTGCTTAACAACCACTTCAGCTTGTTCGGAAGCTTTCCTGATATCACCACCATTAACTTCCCACTCGAATCCTATATTTGCAGGTGCGTCCTCATGTAGCTGAGGTGCGTCCTGTTTCATCGCCTGTTCAGCATTTACCGTAACGGCCAGTGGTTCATATTCTACGACAACCAATTCCGCACCATCAGCCGCAGCTGAAGGACTAACGGCAACCACCGCTGCAACAGCTTCTCCTACACATCTGACTTTCCCTATCGCTATAGGTGGATGGGGCACTTCTTTGGTATCCGGCACCACCCATCCGCAAGGAAGTGATCCTAATTGTTCCTTGAGATCCTCACCAGTGTAGACTGTGACCACACCTTCTACTGCATTTGCTGCAGAAACATCAATCGAACTAATCGTGGCATGAGCATACGTACTTCTAACTAGCGATAAATGCAGCATACCCACGATTCGAATATCATCAACATATGTACCGTTACCAGTTATCAAACGAGGATCTTCACGTCGCTTTATACTAGACCCGAAAATACCGGTAGTCACAACTTACTCCTTAAACAATGAGATAAGATTTACGATACAGTAAGGCGTGGTACAGACAGGGACTTACGCAACCAAATAGATCTAAATATAAACCACTCCGTAGTCCATGAGTCCCCATTCTCAGACGCATGCTGACACTCTACCTTAGACCAACGATTAAGACAAGGGTTGCATTGAATGATCGGATAAAAAGTTCCGTTTTAGAACAGAGATAATCAAATGATTGTTGACATGGGAAGACCAACATGCTACACTTGGCGTCTGGCATAATTTATGTCATTAACTTCAAAGCGCTTTTCCCTCGAATTCTTGGCTTTGCTAAACCTATGTCCTTTTCCCCAATCCTGCGAATCTTAAGTCTCAAACTTACTCTTTAATGCCAAGGGGTGTGATAACTATGACTCTGGCGACGAAGCAATATTCAACTGAAGCAATGAATGGCAGCTCCTCTAGAAAGAAATCCTATGGTAAGACTCCTAGCGTCGTGGATGTTCCAAACTTAATCCAGGTACAGATAAATTCCTTCGATTGGTTGAAGGATGACGGGCTTGCCGGTTTACTGAAAGAAATCTCTCCTATAGAAGACTTGCCGGGTGGACGATTTGAGCTTAGTTTTGGCGAGCATTATTTCGATACTCCTAAATATAGTGAAGAGGAATGTAGGGAAAAAGAGATTACATTCTCAGCTCCCCTACATGTCACTGTAGCCTTGAAGATAAAGGCTGCGGGACCGGGCCAAGGAGAGGTTAAGGAGCAAACTCTTTTCATTGGTGATATACCTATGATGACCTCTACGGGCACTTTCATCATCAACGGAGCGGAGAGAGTCGTCGTAAGTCAATTAGTAAGATCGCCTGGTGTTTATTTCACCGTAGATACAGAACCAAACACAGGAAGATTGTTATCATCTGCGAAACTGATTCCTTACCGAGGCGCCTGGATGGAATTTGAAACCAGCAGCAGAGATATCATATCTGTCAAAGTTGATAGAAAGCGCAAGACGCCTGTGAGCACCCTTCTTCGTGCTATGGGATATACGACAAACGAAGTGTTGTCTGCATTATTTGAAGATGTGGACACCAATCCAGACCATCAATACATTAAAACGACTATCGATAAAGATGCGGGAGTTACGGATCAGGGAGAAGCATTACTCGAATTTTACCGGCGTCTCCGACCCGGTGAACCTCCTAACCAAGAAAATGCTAAAGCGTTAATATCTAACCTGTTTTTCAATGAAAGACGTTATGATTTAGGCAGTGTAGGGCGATATAAGCTTAATCGACGCTTAAAGCGTGATGTTCCAGCATCTGCCACGATTTTGCAGCCAGAGGACATAATATCGCTGTTAAGAATGATGATACAAATAAATAACAATGTCGTTGAACCAGATGATATAGATCACCTCGGTAATAGACGAGTTCGTGCAGTAGGGGAATTAATTCAAAATCAAATTAGAGTAGGCTTACTCAGAATGGAAAGGGTGATCAAGGAACGTATGACAACGCAACTTGACCCCGCTACGACCACGCCAGCAGCATTGATAAATATCCGACCTGTTGTGGCGTCAGTCAGGGAATTCTTTGGAGGATCCCAGTTGTCACAGTTTATGGACCAAACTAATCCTCTAGCTGAATTAACTCATAAACGTCGTCTATCAGCATTAGGACCCGGTGGCTTGTCGAGGGAACGGGCTGGATTTGATGTGCGAGACGTCCATCATTCTCACTACGGTCGTATTTGCCCAATTGAAACCCCTGAAGGGCCAAATATCGGGCTCCTCGGCTCTTTGGCAACTTTTGCTCGCACTAACGAATATGGTTTCATTGAAACACCATATCGTATAGTACATAAGGAACTCCCAAATACCGATCCAAATCTAAGAGGAAGACGTGTGACCGATACCATACTGGACGATAATGGAAGGACGATTCTAAAGGCAAATCAGGTTATTAGTAAAAAGGCTTTAGAACAAATTATCTCCCTCAATCCACGTAACATACCTCTCAAAGCCTTTGTAATACCGGACGCAGAGGACATTGTGTATTTGTCCGCCGATGATGAAGAAGAGGCTCATATTGCCCAAGCCAATGCACTCATGGACAAAAGAGGTCAGTTCGCCGGCGACAGGGTTGAGACCAGAAATGGCGAGAGAACATCTATGGAATCACCGCAAAATGTTGACTATATAGACGTTTCTCCTATGCAACTGGTAAGTGTATCAACATCATTGATACCATTCCTAGAGCATGACGATGCCAACAGAGCACTGATGGGTTCTAATATGCAACGTCAAGCCGTACCTTTACTTAGACCAGAAGCTCCTTTAGTTGGTACAGGTATGGAGGGAAGAGTAGCTAAGGACAGTGGGCAGGTCGTCATCTCCAATTGTAGTGGTCTTGTAACAGAATCCACAGGAAATATGATAGTAGTTACAGACTATAACGGGAAGCGGCACGAACATAAGCTCTTAAAATTTGTCAGGAGTAACCAAGGTACATGTGTCGACCAAAGACCTATAGTTTCCAGAGGTGAAATTATATCAGAAGGCCAGGTTTTGGCCGATAGCTCTTCGACAGGTGGAGGAGAGCTCGCATTAGGTCAAAATGTTCTAGCTGCTTTCATGAGCTGGGAAGGATACAATTTTGAAGACGCTATAATTCTCAGTGAAAAACTGGTCAAGGAAGACAAATTTACTTCGATTCATATAGAAAAACATGAGGTTGAAGCAAGAGACACTAAGCTAGGACCCGAAGAAATTACACGTGATATTCCTAATGTTGGAGAGGACAGCCTATATGATCTAGATGAAGAAGGAATTATCCGTATCGGAGCAGAAATAGGGCCGGGTGATATTCTTGTGGGGAAGATCACTCCTAAAGGTGAAACTGAATTGAGTGCGGAGGAGAAACTCCTGCGTGCTATATTTGGAGAGAAAGCTCGTGATGTTAAGGATACGTCATTGAGGGTGCCACATGGTCAAAAAGGGAAGGTTATTGGCGTCAAAGTATTGAGTAGAATTAATAAAGACGAGTTACCACCCGGGGTTAACAGACTTGTACGTCTTTGGGTAGCCCAGACTCGTAAAGTGTCTGAAGGTGACAAAATGGCTGGACGCCATGGTAATAAGGGCGTTATAGCCAGAATCCTACCTGAAGAGGATATGCCGTTCCTAGAGGATGGTACTCCGGTTGACATTATACTTAATCCAATAGGAGTCCCTTCACGTATGAACTTAGGACAGGTGTTGGAAACTCACTTAGGTTGGGCCGCAAACACATTAGGTGTCAGGGCCGTAACACCTGTCTTCGACGGCGCGCCAGATACAGCGGTAGAAGATGCACTGGCACAGGCATGGTTAATAGACCAATCTGGAGCAATAGATCGTAGGCCTATATATAAAAGTGGCTCACATCATGTCAATATGTCAACAACTGAGTCATGGTTAGAGAAATTAGGTTACGACTATAACAAGATTTTTAAGAAAGAAAACCCTGGTGAGGCTTCAAGAGTTTGTTTAGAAATTTGGCTTAAAGACAAGACTAAAAAAGATGTATCTCAGTTAACAGCGATTGAGATCAGGGAAGAGGTACTTAGACTCAATAGAGATGAACAGGTAGCTGCACCAATACTAGGTAAATCTATCTTGTACGACGGTAGGACAGGGGAAGTTTTCGATCAGCCGATAACGGTTGGCTATATATACATGATGAAACTGATTCACCTGGTAGAAGATAAGATCCATGCCCGCTCGACTGGTCCATACTCATTAATCACCCAACAACCATTGGGAGGGAAAGCCCAATTCGGTGGACAACGTTTTGGGGAAATGGAAGTGTGGGCTCTGGAAGCGTACAGTGCAGCTTACAACCTTCAGGAAATGCTGACTGTTAAATCAGATGACGTTGTTGGGCGTGTTAAGACATACGAAGCGATCGTTAAGGGAGAAGATGTTATCCAACCAGGGATACCAGAATCTTTCCACGTCCTTTTAAAGGAATTGCAAAGTTTGGGGCTTTCAGTTGAATTGATGTATGAAGACTCTGATGACGCAATTTTATCCCCGACTACAGGACATGAACTAAAAATACAGGGAGCATCAGAAGATCTTTCCCCTTTTGAAATGATCGGAGTAGAAAGTATCGGTGAAGTGGAAGGATTCGCTAATGACATGCAGTTGGATGTCGATAGGGCACCTTCGGTATCTTACAATGATGAGGACTCAGATAATGATAGTACTTCTAACCCTGAAGATAAGCCATCAGGGTTGATTGATGAAATATCGGAAACCAACGAGGTTACAGCTGAAAAGATAGATACTAATGCTTCTGAAGAGAGCGAAGATAAAGAATAAGAAGAGTGAATATCCCCTAATGGCGTTATTTAGTGCCTTGGTAACTGAGACTCAAAACTTCAACGTGACGTTTTAAATTAGGAGTGACAACTATGGCTCAAGGCGGCAATGACTTTAATGCAATTCGCATTTCCCTTGCTTCACCAGATCAAATTAAAACATGGTCTTATGGTGAAGTCACTAAACCTGAAACAATAAACTATAGGACGCTACGTCCTGAAAAGGACGGGCTTTTTTGCGAACGTATTTTTGGTCCCACTAAAGACTGGGATTGTTATTGTGGTAAATACAAAAAGATCCGCTACAAAGGTGTGATTTGTGATCGTTGCGGGGTAGAAGTAGCACGATCAAAGGTTCGAAGAGAACGAATGGGACACCTAACTTTGGCCGCACCTGTTGCTCACATATGGTTTTCAAAAGGAACCCCAAGCCGTCTTGGACTACTTTTGAATCTGTCTCCAAGAAATTTAGATAGAGTGCTGTATTTTGCTCAATACCTGATAACCTCTGTGGATGACGGATTACGCAATTCAAGCATGGAAGAATTAAGGATTCAGATCGATTCCGAGTCTGAAAAACTATCATCAACAGCGCAGTTGAAGATTGAAGAACTACAAAATATATTCAAAGAATCCACTCCAGATACTGCTACTCAAGACGAAGATGAAGTTCAAAGTAAAGCTCTCAAAGAAATGGAAGATGCAATTGCCAATGTGCAAACACAATTACAGGAAGATCAAACCGAATTAGTAGACCGTATAAACAACCGCATAGATGATTTAGAAGATCTTCAAGTCGGACAATTGCTAACTGAGAACCGCTACAGGGAATTACAGGGTGCTCACTTTGACGTCTTTGATGCCAATATGGGGGCAGAGGCTGTTTTAGAGGTCATGCGTAACGTAAACCTCGAAGGGATGCGAGAATCTCTTCAAGAAGAGATAAGATCTACGTCCGGGCAAAGGCGTAAAAAAGCTATTAAACGACTAAGAGTAGTGGAGGCTTTCAGAAAAAGTGAGAATAAACCCGAGTGGATGGTCCTAACAACACTACCAGTTCTACCCCCGGAGTTGCGGCCTATGGTTCAACTTGATGGCGGTAGATTCGCAACAAGCGATCTAAATGATCTATATAGGCGGGTTATTAATAGAAATAATAGATTGAGGAGGCTGGTTGAACTTCAGGCTCCAGAAATTATCGTACGTAATGAGAAACGTATGCTGCAAGAAGCAGTTGACGCACTGATAGATAACGGTCGAAGAGGTCGTGCAGTGTCTGGAAGCCACAACCATAGACTAAAGTCGCTGTCAGACCTACTTCGTGGTAAGCAAGGTAGATTCCGTCAAAACTTATTGGGAAAGCGTGTAGATTACAGTGGACGATCAGTTATAGTAGCGGGTCCAACTTTGGAACTGCATCAGTGTGGCTTGCCAAGGAGGATGGCCCTTGAACTATTCAAGCCATTCGTAATGAACCGCCTGGTCATGAAAGGTTATGCGCACAATATCAAGAGTGCGAAGAGAATAGCTGAACGTGTAAGACCAGAAGTATGGGATATACTGGAAGAAGTTGTCAAAAGTAGACCAGTGTTGCTTAATAGAGCACCGACATTACATAGACTTGGAATCCAGGCATTCGAACCTGTTTTAATTGAAGGTAGTGCAATAAGACTTCATCCACTTGTGACGACAGCTTTCAACGCTGATTTCGATGGTGACCAAATGGCCATACACGTACCACTCTCAAAAGAAGCTGTCTTAGAAGCAAGACGCTTGATGATGAGTACGTTTAACATGCTGGCACCTAGTTCAGGTGAACCCATTGTTTCACCTACATTAGACATGGTTCTGGGTTGTTATTACTTAACTATGATAGACAATAGGTCGGAAGGTGAGACTCGTAGGTTCGCCAATTTGGAAGATGCCAGGCTAGCATTCGAGCTAGGCAATGTCGAACTTCGCGCTCCCATAAGTGTTAGGTACCAAAAAGACGAAAGTGAAACAGAATGGATGGACACATCTGTCGGAAGAATTATTTTTAATGATGTAATATCTGACAAATTAGGCTTTCGTAATTACGAAATGGACAAGGGTGCTCTAAAAGATCTAACCGCCGAATGTGTTAGGTTATTGGGCAACGATGGTACTCCTAAAGTTCTTGATGCCATAAAACAATTAGGTTTCCATTATGCTTCTAGGGCAGGGATAACTATAGCAATAAACGACATTGAGGTTTCGTCGGATAAGCAGGCCATAGTAGGTAAAGCGGAACGTAATGTAAATCTTTTGGAGCAACAGTATATGGATGGCCTGATAACAGAAGATGAACGCTACACCAATGCTGTGCAGATCTGGACCGATGCTAACGACAATCTTACCAAAGTGATCGAAGACAATTTGCACAAATACGGTGGAATATACCTTATGGCAACTTCAGGTGCTAAGGGTAATATTGCACAGATTAAACAAATGGCTGGAATGAGAGGACTCATGTCAGATCCTAAAGGGCGCATAATTGATCGCCCTATAAAATCTAATTTCAGGGAAGGGTTGAGTGTCCTTGAGTACTTTATTTCGACACATGGTGCTCGGAAAGGACTAGCCGATACTGCGCTACGTACGGCAGATAGTGGTTATCTGACTCGGAGGCTCATAGATGTGGCTCAAGAGGTAATCGTACAATACGCGGACTGTGGTACACCAAGTGGAATCTGGGTCGAAGACGATAACGAGGATGCATTATCAACTCCCTTCAGTGATCGAATACGAAGTAGATACACCACCGAAGCTGTTGCGGATCCCTCCACAGGGGAGATCATAGTTGACGCAGGCCAGGAAATAGACGATGACACCATTGCCATTATTCAAGATGCGGGCGTTACCGGGCTTATGGTCCGTTCGCCATTAGCCTGTGAATCCAGACGTGGGGTCTGCCAAATGTGTTACGGTATCTCTCTGGCAACTTTGAAACCAGTCCTGTTAGGTGAGGCAGTGGGCATTATAGCAGCCCAAAGCATCGGGGAACCAGGCACACAACTAACGATGAGAACCTTCCATACCGGTGGCATTGCGGGCGTAGATATAACAAGTGGTTTACCGCGCGTAGAAGAATTGTTTGAAGCCAGAGCACCTAAAGGGGAAGCTGTCCTTTCTGAAATTGATGGACTAATAGATGTCTCTGAGATGACAGACGGGCGTAGCATAAAGGTTACAAGCAAAGAAGAATTCTCCGACGATTATGAAATACCAGAAACCTACAAATTAGAGGTTTCAGAGGGTGACATAATAGCTATGGGAACTTCTATAGCGACACCAAAAGATGTTGATAGTGAAGACGAAGAAACTTCTCTCCAAACTAACGACATAATAGCTAGGGTTTCAGGGTCAATTCATATAACAGAAAATACTCTGAGTATTTCTTGGACTGAGACTGATGAAAGAGAGTATGTCATTCCGGCTAACGCTCATATAGTAGTTACAACAGGAGATAGAGTAACAGCTGGTGAAACATTAACCGCAGGTCCTAAGAATCCTCAACAGATCCTAGGTATAGAAGGGCGAGAAGCCGTCCAGAGATATATGATTGAAGAAGTCCAAAAAGTGTATAGGTCTCAGGGAGTAGCAATTCATAACAAACATATCGAAGTGATAATAGCTCAAATGCTTCGCAAAGTCCGAATAGATTCGCCAGGGGATGCTGACCTACTTCCCGGTGAGCTATTTGAACGACAGGAATATGAAAATATAAACGCAAGCGTTCTGGCTGAAGGCGGAGAACCAGCAACTGCGAGTACAGTGCTTCTGGGGATAACGAGAGCGTCGTTAAATATGGAAAGCTTCTTAGCCGCCGCATCATTCCAGGAAACAACTCGTGTTCTCACGGAATCGGCGGTCAACGGTGATATAGACTACCTGAGAGGGTTAAAAGAAAACGTCATAATTGGTAGACTAATCCCGGCACGGTTCGACGGAACCGAGGAAGGAAGAGAACGCCTAGGCTTAAATGATAGCCTATTACAATCCTTGGGAGAGCTAGATGACTCACCTGGAGACGAATCGTTCCTTATAGAAGAAGAAGGTGTCAGCAGCAACGAGACAGATCATGATAAAGAACGAGACGTGCCAGTAGAAGGGGCCACTGCAGACTAACCGGCAAAATTGATTATGATATACGATATCAGTAAAATGGGCGGTTAGCTCAGTGGTTTAGAGCGCTGCGTTGACATCGCAGAGGTCACCGGTTCAAATCCAGTACCGCCCACCACTTCTTTTCAGATATAAAATAAACGGTTTTGATGAGCTTTAATCTCACACTATTTCGTGGAATAAATGCTTTCTTCAGATTTCTGTGTAAAAAGGTTTAGTAATTAACGGATGGGTTCTGGAAGTATAATAAATTCATCGACCGACTCAAGTAACATAGAACGATAAGTAGAGGTATATATGAACCCGAAAACCACTAATGTCATAAATTCAATTGCCCTTATTATAATGGGTTTGTGGGGATTTATAGATGTTTCTTCTCCCACAGCATTAATACCAACAGCCTTTGGAGTTTTAATTTTTATATGTTTTGTACTATCTAAAAGAAACGAAAAGTTAAATAAGATTTTCTCACACGTTGCTATTTTATTAACTTTAGTTATATTAATTTCTCTTATAGGTACAAGGCTTCCAAAATCAATAGATGATGGAGGAATAGGACTGCTAAGGGTTTTGATTATGATTGGAACATCAAGTCTTTCTATAGTAATTTTTATA
>CAYSLK010000026.1:0-21512 GCA_964431885.1 uncultured Dehalococcoidia bacterium
CTTGGGGAGAGTACACGTTTAAAACTGCCCTAGATACACCTAAGCTATGGCGTGATATTTTCTTGTGTTCGGCTCCGTTGTCAACATCGTAGCATTGCATGTTAAGAAAGTAAGAGAAGGTATTTTGAGTAAAAGAGGTGACTTGATTATTTCTAATGATTTTTGTGTTTGTTTCTACTTCTGATAAGTTCGGTATCTCGTCTAGGTCTGATATTAAAACAATGTCGTGTGGGTCCATAGTCCCAATCTTTTCTAAGCCTTTTTTTGCACTATCTCTTTGGAAGTTTTCCATACCCCAGTCATAATTAATTTGCCTGAAGTCTCCGCTTGGGCACTCTTCTTTCTCTAGTTTAATGTGTACAATTTTATTTAAAAATTTATTAAATTTTTCTTTATTATCTTCAAATACAAAGGGCTTATCCTTTAGGGATTGGGTTTTGGCAGCCTCAACTAAAACAAACTTGTCTACGTAAGGGTCTAATACATTGAGTCTTATTTCTAAAAGCTCAAGTTCATTAAAAAAAGAAAAGCAATCGACAATCATATTTTGTGTAAGGCTCTAGTTACGCCAATATCATACTCAGATTCATTGTAAATTTCAGTATCAAAATCTAGCCAATCATCTTGTGTCATCTTGTAGGGCTGAAAAATCTTGAGGTTCTCTCTGGTTAAGTCTGGATCATGGTCAAGAACAACGACTTTCTTTCTTACTTTTGGGTAACATCTCGCTGTATGGTACATGCCAGAGCTTGGCCCTATAAATACATGACTCTGTGATATTATTTCGGCTGTTTCGAAATAGCCCAGCCCCCTCTTGTCTAAGAAGGGTGTGTCCTTGTCATTTACTCCACCTATTTGAATAATTTCATAGTCTTTATAATTTGTTTGGATTTGGTCAATTACTTTATCCGAAAATATCCCTTTCATTTTTCCGGTAGTATGAACTACGACTTGATTGTTTTTAATTGTTGAGTCTTCGTGTATATACAATCTTGGGTGTCTCAGATAACAGGTTTTTAGATCGAAGCCGTAGCACCACCTTTCTGACTTAGATAAAAATTTAGAAGACGGTTCCCAAGGGAATGTCCATAAATCTACAACCCTCTCGGGAGATTCGTCTCTTTTCACGTAGGGGTTATGGTCAAATACGTAACACTTTGATACATCTATTAATTTGTGCCCAGTATTTAAAAAGAAATTTTCGGGCAAGCAGCCGAATTGAATTCTGTCTCCTATCCCTACATATTCTGGGACATGTATTCCTAACAACATAACTTCTACATATTGTTGTATAGCTTCTGCTCTTGAATGTCTGAGGAAGTCAGGGAGTTGATCTCCTTCTTGATTCTGTATCTCTCGTCGTTATTTATATAAACTTTTCTAGCGAGGTTCGTGAATTCATCATCAAACTCTTGCTTCTTTTCCTTTTGCCTTATCTCTAACCACTGCTAAATCGGGTATCAAAGCGACATAAACAAACAGAGAACTACCTATAAGGTATGTCCCTATTGCAGCCGGATCCCAAACAAACGGTGATCTTATATTAGGCCAAATGCCTCTAGAGAAGTCATAAGGCCCAATCCAAAAAGCTCGCCAAGGACGACCAAGATGAAAAAATATATTAGAAAGAGCTGCAATCAACGAGAAGAGGGTAAGGACTTCGGCCGCTCTTGTGACCGGACGTCTCCACTCAGCCTGAGTAAGCCTAAGTATCGCTGAAACCATTATACCTGCGTGACTGATACCTATCCAGAAAACAAAATTTGCAAGGTAAAAGCCCCAGTAAACAGGACGGTTGATACCAGCAACTCCAACACCCTTATTGAGTTCCCATCCATAGGCTCCTAAACCAGTAGCTATAACAAGCGCTAGACAGGAAGCAGCGGCAATCCACCACTTAGGCCAAGATAACACTCCACTGAGCAAATCATCATTTATTTGTTTATTATCATCAATCTGGATATGTTCTTGCATACTGCCTCTACTATACCACCATCACACTAGTACCACAGTTAATCTGGCTTTCCAAGAATTTGAACTTCCGTCCTATGAAACGGCTTATGAACTTTATATAGGAGCAATTCTCTTTGCTCCCAAATATTCATTATTGGTATTATCCTACTCATCAACATATAGATTAAAATGGCTCCGGCTATTGCACCAACAACAATAAGGACATCAGATGCATTGGGAGCTACAGCGCTAGGCAAATCTTCGATGTGCAATTCGTGTTTGTCAACCTTGGAATCACCTATGCCCGGTACTGAATAAGCGGCCACATAAAGCCTAACACGATCTAACAAAGTACCAATCAGTACGGATACTGCAATGAGGGGAGGCCCCCACGTGCTTCTTCGTACCGGATTCCAAATCATTGTGAAAAATGGAATTATAAATACTGCGACGAAAGCAGCTAAGAAAACGGGCAAATACGGGCCTACCATCAATAATTCTAGGACTGCTTGCTCGCCAGGCTTCTTACCATACCATAGAACATTAAAACTGGAGAACCAGAACCATACCCACAACAATGACGTTGCCAACAGTAATTTCCCCATCCCTCGGAATTGTTCTATACCAATGTAATCATGATAACCACCATATTTGCGAAGGAAAAACATAGTTATCAACATTGTCGCAATCCCAGCCTGCAGCCCATTAAAAGCATGCGTTGCGGGGAATAGAGCATCTATCCAACCCGGCACTAATGGCATCAGGAAATCCGCCACAACCATAAAATGAGCGAACACCAACATCATAAAATAAAACGCCCCCAAAATGCCCAGACGGTGTTTCTGAATGAACCATTGTCTAGAGGTTCCTTTCCATCCAAAGGCAAGACGCTTCGCTACTGTTTGCTTCCATCCAGAACTATTATCCCGTAATAGAGCCATGTCAGGTAGTGAAGACATCCACACCAAAGCCAGACCTAGTACAGTCAGGCCCAAAATTGCCAATGTCGTCCATACATGTGGTGTAAATTCAGGAACTTCTCCGGGGTGATAAAACCAAAAAGTACGACGCCCATCAGCCAAACTAGGTAATACGGCCAGTAAAGGCAAGAAAAGAATCAACGACAACACCCCTACCACTGCCCAAAGTTCTGCGGCACGAGAAATTGATCTCCTCCAATGTGCCTTCACCATTCTGGGAGCTATTGCAACCATAGGTGCGGCGCTTGCCGTAGTGATTATGAAAGCAAAGACTGCAGCATGATATCCCCATGAAGCTGTATCACTTGGGCCTGTATTAATAATCTTTATTACGAAACCTATGATTCCCAAAACAAACAACCCTGCAAGCACCAACGCAGTGGTTTTAAACATTGAACCACTGGGTCGATTATGAATCGCAAGCAATTCACGATTCAACTCAGATGACGTTAATGAGTCTCCCGTATTAGGGTCATTTGAGCCTTTGTGATCTCTAGCCATGAGCCCCCTCTAGCTCTTTCGCTTCTTTATCGACTTTTTTAAGGTAAATTACATTTGGGCTAGTTCCCAAATTTTCCAACAATTTATAACCCCTTCCACCATGTTCTTCTTTTTCTATCTTTTTATATACAGAGCTACTGGGGTCATTTAGATCTCCAAAGAATAAAGTCTCGGTTGGACATGCGTTAACACAAGCTGGATTCAAATTCCTATCACCATCTTCTGCTTCACCTTCTCGTGTCGTCCTGCGAATTCTTTGAATACAGAAGGTGCACTTTTCCATTATACCTCGACTGCGCACCGTCACATCAGGATTAAGTTGATTCTTCAGACTGTCTGGCCATTCAGGCTCCCAAAAATTGAAGAAACGTACTTGATACGGACAATTATTTGCACAGAATCGAGTCCCTATGCATCTGTTATATACCTGAACATTTAACCCTTCGCTATTATGATATGTCGCATACACCGGGCAAACTGGTTCACATGGAGCATCTCCGCAATGCTGACACATTATGGGAATAAATCTCGCTTTCACATCGGGAAACTCTCCTTCCCAATATCGTTCCACGCGTATCCACTCAACAGCCCGTCTCTGATTAAATAATTCCTCACTATTAATCGGGACATTATTTTCGGATTGACACGCAACGACACACGCTTGGCAGCCTGTACACTTATCAATGTCTACAACCATTCCCCATTTTTCATCTGCCATGTTTCACACTCCAAGAAATATCAATTTCAGGCTTCCATGAATTACGAATCCACCGTTGTTAGTTTTATAATTGTTTGGTTCTCATCTCGAGGAAAATCCGGTACAGTATTTTCGAATTTCGGCAACCTAATCCAATTTTCCGTTTTTTCTATCCTTACACGAGTTGCCGCCCATGCTAACGAACCGGTACTACTGTCTTTCATAGAGGGTGATAAAATCGATAAAACATTCGACCCTCTTCCTCCAGCATACCTCTCCGTTGTTCTATGCCCCTGACCAATAGGAATTGAGACCGAATCGGGAGCTGCACCAGGATGAGGGAAGGCAAGAGCTTCTATGTTGCCGTAGCGGGAGGTGATTTTCACAACATCGCCTTCCTTTATGTCCATTTTATCAGCAAGTTTAACGTTGATTTCTACCCATGTCTGCCAGGTTGCAGTGGTTAGAGGGTCAGGAGTTGCTTGCAACCAAGGCAAAAAGGCACCTTTCCCATCAGTGAGTGAAGCAGAGGCAAAAGGGATCAAATGAAGCGGATACATATTCACATCTTCGGAATCAAATACCGGGTCCTCTAATTCTGGTAATTCGGGTGGCTGTGGAATGGTACCTGTAACTCTATCCTTTACATTCCACCACCCTCCTCTCTGTAATACACCATGCCAGAATGACTGAAAATCGGTTGCTCCGGCCACGGAACCCTCAGGGAGATTATAAAGTTGCTTAGCCCCGTCCTCCAAAACTTCCTTAAACGTCTCTGCATCAATTCCCATATCCAATTCGAGTTGCCTTGCTATTTCCAATAATATATCACCGAATCCTCTCGTTCCGAGATGGGTCCCTCTGGAGTCGAAAAATGGCCGAATAACTGGCTGTTGAAATCCTACAACTTGATAGCCCGGCCCATTAACAGGAACGTCGCTCCCCCAGTCTTCCAATGCATTGTGGACCGGCAAAATTAAATCAGCCATTATCGAAGTATCATCCATATATTCTGAAAAACTGAATATGAAGGGAACGTTAAACGATCCATCTGGCTGGGTACTCAACAGCGCATCCTCGAATCCAGTAGCAGCCGGAAGTCCATAGAATGGATTGGCACCCCGTACAAGCAATACTTCAACATCACCCTGTCTCACATCTTGAATAAAATTCTGTAATTCCGTGAAGGAAGATACAACAGGCCTAATTGGTATATCAGCCAAAATTGGTTCTGGATTATATATGATTCCGCCCTTCTCATTCACACTCCCCACAAGATAGTTTAGTGAGAAAATTGCTTTCAAATTAAACAGCCCATTGGTATGTGCTGCGGCTGAACCTCCGCCTATAGCGACACTTGGTCTATGTTGGGCAAATTCAACAGCGACCTTCTCTATTTTCTCAGGTGGTACCCCAATTTTATCCGTGACTCTCTCAGGAGCAAATTGATCTAAATCAATTCTACCCTTTCCAGTTAACGCTTCTACAGCCTCAGGCTCTCCTAAGCCCTTACTGACAATCACCTGCGCAATACTTAACGCAAGAATCCCTTCCATCCCCGGGTTTACGTAGATCCAACGATCTGCGTTAGCGGCAGTCATGGAAAATCTCGATTCCACATGCACCATGGTACCTCGTTCGCGATTGGATCCTTGCCTAAACTCTCCATACCCTCTTCCAAATCTCACTGGTGAGCCCCAGGTATTCAGGAAATCAGCCCCGAAAGAAAGTATATAATTGGAATTCTCGATATCGAAATCAGGCATCGTTTTCTGGAGAAAGACTTCTTCGATCGCCGCCGACAAGGTGGTACGCTCTAGGTTCTCCTGCCCTAAATGGTTACCTCCATATTTTGACACGAACCTTTCTACAACCATTCCCAAATGAGCTGATACCGGATCGGTAATCATAGTCATTTTCTTTTGGCTGCGTGTATCCTGTAGTCTCTTTAGTTGAAAACTCAGTCGGCCAATCGCGTCGGTCCAACTAATTTCATCAAATTGACCGGATCCTCTGTTACCTGTCCTAACTAATGGAGCGGATATGCGATCCGGATGGTACAGGGCTTGAAGACTTGCCTCACAACGTGCGCTGTGTTTACCTCTATTGATAGGGTAATCTACATTACCTTCTATCTTCTTAGCCCGACCTTCCATAACTCTAACAACTATTCCTTCACTGGTAGGGCACTGCCTGCACAGGGTCGCGTACCAATTATCCAGTCCAGAAACCATGTCTTCAGGCATTTCAATAGGTGACTGCACAAAAAGCTCGTCTTCCGGCACACCACACGCTTGAAAGAGGACAGCACCAACAGCGGTACCGCCCATCAAAGTCAGAAATTTTCTTCTATTTATCGGCATATTTTTATCCTAAAAGTGGCATGTGCTACAGTCAGTGGGAGCCGCATTATTCTTGTGGCAATCAACACAATCTCCCATTTTCAATGGCCTGATCTGTTTAACTTTTTCCATTTTTCCAACCTCACCGTGACAAATGACACAAACGTCGGAGACCGTAACTTGCATGGTTTGGTTCAACTTAATCTGTGAATTGATCCTTTGAGCATCTTTCAGTCTAATTTGATTTTCTGGGTCCTCTATTATCTCCACCACCGTCTTAGTTCCTGAAAATCTCTTAACATGGGCACTGTGCACAAATTGGACATGATCTGGCAATCTGTGAACTCTAACCCAATCTATAGGTCTATTTTCCTCAAATGCTAGCCTTAATTTCTCAACTGCAGGAATTTCATCGCCGATATTTTGATGGCATGTCATACATAAACCCACTGCAGGAATGGACGCAGATTCGCCATGAGTAACGTTTCTGTGACAGTAGGTGCAGTCCAGTCCCAGTTCTTCGACGTGCTTTGTATGAGGAAAAGCTATAGGTTGATCCGGCCCTTCACTGTAGCCAAATATAACAGGCCTACCCAACCAAGCAGAAATAACGAAAACCAAAAGCACGACGACAAGTGCCATTGCCAGAAACGCAAATGTTCCCAGTATAGCAAGTTTAGCCATACCCTGACGGGAAGGTTTCGAAAATTGGAAATCCCCTGGTATCAAACTACGTCTTTCCTAACAACATCACAGTTTAGTGTGCAACGACCCTATTAGCTTCATTTAAATATAATAATTCGGCCAGAAGATCTCAAGAACTCCTGCATGATCCACTACTCTAACGAAAAAAAAGACAGCCAATGCAAAAGAGCCCGCGGCCAGAACATAAAAAAACGGGCGAGCTCTTTGAAACTTCCTAGGAATATGGTCTGAGGCCACAAATGAAGGTATAAAGTTGTGGCCGATCAACATATTCGCGGCAAAAAACACCACGAAAATCAGAACGAGCCATAAATTCCTAAGTAATAAGCCCAGTTCACTCCATTCGGCTAGTCCTAGTGCGCTCGGCTCCATGAATTGACAGTCCTCAGTAAATTAAATTTGGCGAAACCAATAGCCGCAATTTAAAGGCCACGTGAAAATTATCACATAGCTCTAACAGGTGTCAAGCCAAATAGGCAGTCCAAAAGTCGACATCCTGCAGTCATGTGGCTATTTCGATAGAGTTCGAAAATCTCTATAAATCCTATCATACATTAGTGTTTGTTTTAACCCAAATTGACTCTATACTCTTAACTTAATTACGAAACTGTTTCGAAACGTGAAAGTTGCAGCTTGCCAATCCAAGTTTTATTATGATTATCAGCATGATAAGTAATCAATTAACACCAGTGCTAAGAGGGAATTTAATATGAACGATCCTCAAATTCAAATGGACATAACGGAGGTTATGTTATTTGCAAATGGCACAACTTTCGGAGAAGTTGGTCCCTATGAAATATTGAAAGGTCGAATTCATTACAATATCAATCCCACAGATGATCTATATGAATCCATTGTTGACTTACGTTTTGCTCCTCGCAATTCAGACGGCAAGGTCAGTTATTCCTCGGATATTTATATCCTTAAGCCTGTTCATCTAGAGAGATCTAATAGGCGTATAATCTATGACGTCAATAATCGCGGTGACAAAAGAATCCTTCAATTCTTTAACGATGCTGTGCACAGCAACACTCCTTATAACGAAGACCATGCAGGTAACGGATTCCTGATGAGGCGAGGCTACACAATTGTCTGGTCCGGCTGGCAGGGAGATATTCTATGTGGAGATGGCCGTCTTACGATGTCTTTGCCTATAGCCAAAGACGGTGATTCAGATATTACCGGAATTGTAAGAACTGAATTCATCTCTGATACGCCGAATGTTACCCTAATGCCCCTAAGTGCAAGCGATTACACCAAGAATTACGAACCCGTCTCGATAGACACGAGACTAGCCAAATTTACTATGAGGGAATATGAAACAGATATTCGTAAAGATATTGCAAATAAGGATTGGCTTTTCTGCCAGGGGCTCAAAAAGCTGGATACAGAATATACTCCAACATACTGTCATTTTCCTCAGGGTTTTAAACCCGGATGGATATATGAACTTATATACCAAGCTAAGAATCCAATGGTAATGGGCCTAGGATTCACTGCCGTTAGAGATCTCGTATCGTTTCTCCTTAACGAGCCTCTCGATAGTGCAGGATTCGCCAACCCGTTATTTAAAAACGGCGTAGGTATGGATAAAGCTTATGCTTGGGGACGTTCTCAGAGTGGACGGTTCCTGCGCGAATTTATTTATAGCGGTTTCAATGTAGACACAAAAGGAAGGCAAGTTTTTCAAGGTATTTCTCCTCATGTGTCTGGATGCGGACGTATTGCCCTTAACCACAGATTTTCACAACCCGGACGCTTCCCGCGAACACACAACGACCATCTGTATCCTTCCGACCAATTCCCTTTCTCTTACAACATTATAAGCGATTCTTTGACAGGCGAAACTGACGGAATATTGAAACGCCCAGATACTGATCCGTTTGTTATACACACACAAACATCATCTGAATATTGGGAACGACGAGGATCCCTCGTCCACACCGACAGCGATGGCAATGATCTCGCTGGACATCCAAAAGTTAGGATATTTCTGTTCTCCAGTTCGCAACATAGCGCCGATCCACTTGGAGGCCCAACAAAAGGGCACCATCTTCATATTTCTAATCCTCTTAACACTTCGGCTCTGCTAAGAGCTTTACTTGATTCATTAGATGCGTGGGCCAGTCACAATATGCCACCTCCAGAAAGCCGTGTCCCCAGAACATCCGATCATACAGCGGTAAAAACAAGAAACATATTACCAAAGTTCCCAAAGATACCGGGGGTTTGTTGTCCGCATAACCCCAATCGTCTATACGTTCAAGACCATGGTTCTACATTCAGAAAGGGAATCTTATCTGTAGAACCTCCATGTGAAATTAAATCAAAGGAATACGTGGTTCTAGTACCTCAAATTGATATCGATGGTAACGATCTGGCAGGCGTACGTTCACCGGAAATAGAGGTACCTTTGGCTACCTATACGGGATGGAATTTCAGGCCATGCGGATCTGCGCCACATACTCTAGCTGGTATAATTGGTAGCTTTTTCCCGTTTCCTAAGAACAACGTCGTTAAAAACAGTACAGGTGATTCTAGGCCTTCCATCGAGGAACGTTATCCTAAAAAGACCGATTATGTGGACTCAATACAACTATCTGCTCAAAACTTAGTGGATGCTGGTCTATTGCTAGAGGAAGATGCTGAAAGATACTTAACTTTGGCAATCCGTACGGTTTCTTATTGGTAAGGACTCTGTGTTAGACTACCAATCTAATCATCTATCTATAAACTGTTGATTTCGGAGAGTGTTATGAGGTTGAGAGATAAGGTAGCATTGATCAGTGGAGGAGCCAGTGGCATGGGCGCCGTCGAAGCGAAAATGTTCGCTAACGAAGGAGCTTATGTCGCCATAGGCGATATCCAGAAAAGTCGAGGTAAAGATGTCGAGTCTGAGATAAATCAGGGCGGTGGTAAATGTATTTTTATTCATTTGGACGTAACAAACGAAATCTCATGGGAAAAATCAGTGGCTGATACTATCGGAGAATTTGGGAGAATCGATATTCTTGTCAATAACGCTGGTGTTTCTGCAGTGGGCTTGGTTGAAGATACCTCTGTAGAGGATTGGGACAGGGTAATGGATATCAATGCCAAGGGTGTCTTCCTAGGTACAAAAACCGTGATACCCGAAATGATCAAAGTTGGCGGTGGTTCAATAATTAATATTTCCTCCCAGTTAGGATTAGTAGGCATGGACAACAGCAGTCCCCAATATCAAGCATCAAAGGGTGCTGTACGTATCTTTACGAAAGCTGCAGCTATCCAATACGCTAGTGCAGGTATTAGAGTCAACTCAGTGCATCCAGGCCCAGTTACTACGGCTATGACTGCTCATAGAAGGTCAAATAAAGACGATTATGCTGTTATGCTATCCCGTATTCCTTTAGGTCGTTTTGCCGATCCGATAGACATCGCCTACGGCGTTATCTATCTGGCATCAGATGAGTCAGCTTTCGTAACTGGAAGTGAATTAGTCATAGACGGTGGTTGGACGGCTCAATAATTACAACTAACTAGCAGGTCGAGTAGAATATTAAAAGGAAATTTAAATAAATTATTACTTTGTGATTCTACAATCAGCGATGGAAAGCACGTAATGGGAGTGAATTGAGATGGTAAACGACGACGCTGGTTCCTTACAAGACCTAAAATCCATTACTAAACATTCAGGTCTCCATCTTACGGACGCCGAATTGGAATCCCTACACCCATTGTATCAACACGTTTTGGAGGGACGGGCAATTCTGGACGATATAGAGCTAGGGCCTACTGATCTGGCCACAATATTTATCCCTGATATAGATTTAACGAGTTGAGTTTTCCATATGACATCTCATAAATCAGAACTTTATTATCTCACTATTAAAGAAGCCAGCGTTCTTATTCAGGAACATCAACTATCACCTGTCGAACTCACGAATGCGTTCCTTGAACGTATAGATCGTCTGGATCCCAAACTTCAATCGTACATCACGGTTCTACCTGATAACGCCTTATCGGAAGCAAAAAATGCTGAATCTGACATAATGAACGGTCTCTATAAAGGCGAATTGCACGGTATACCGATAGCCCTAAAAGATCTATATGACACTAGAAATATTCGGACAACCGCTAGTTCAAGAATTATGAAGGATCGAATTCCTTCTGAAGATGCTACAACCACCTCGAGACTCAAGTCATCAGGCGCCATACTACTGGGGAAACTCTCAATGCACGAATTTGCCCTAGGAGGTCCTGACCACACATGCGGCTTCCCTCTAGCACGTAATCCCTGGAATGTTAAGCATGGTCCTTCAGGTTCCAGCAGTGGATCGGGAGTTGCAACAGCTGCCGGGCTTTGCATGGGTTCTCTGGGATCGTGTACAGGAGGTTCCATAAGAGGTCCGGCTTCCATTTGCGGTATAGTTGGACTCAAACCAACTTACGGTAGGGTTAGCCGTCATGGCGTAGTTCCACTCAGCTGGACTCTGGACCACTGTGGCCCTATGACGTGGACGGTAGAAGATACAGCTATCATGTTGCAAGCAATATCAGGATACGATCCTAAAGACCCTACATCCAGTAAGGTGCCCGTGCCCAACTACTCCGACTCACTCATTGAAGATCTAAAAGGTGTGCGCATTGGGATTCCCAAACATTTCTTTTTTGCTGATGACTCTAGAATTGATAAAGAAACACTCAAGGTCGTTGGGTTAGCTATTGAAACACTACAAGACTTAGGCGCCATTATCCAAGAGATCACGATACCATCTTTGGAACACATTGGTCATGCTCAACGTGTAATTATGCTCAGCGAAGCCTTCACATACCATAGAAGAAACCTATCCATACGGCCAAATGACTTTGGGGAAATGGTACGTGAATGGTTCCGTATGGGGGCTCTCTACTCAGCTAGTGATTATATACAATCCCAGCGGATGCGGAAAACGCTACAGAACGAATTCGCTCAGGTCTTCAAAAAAGTAGATTTGATTGCCTCTCCTACAATGTCCCAGCCTGCTCCTCTTTTCGATCAAATTGAATTAATGAGTACGGCCAAGCTGTTAAGTTTCACCAGTCCATATAACATGAGTGGCATGCCAGCCATATCCATACCGTGCGGGTTCACAACTTCGGGGTTGCCTATAGGCCTTCAATTAGCAGCTAGGCCATTTGACGAGGCTACCATAATCCGTGCGAGTTATACCTACCAACAGAAAACGAGACTGTTTGAGAAGCGTCCAAACATATAGCTTCTTAAACCACTTCTAAATACACAAATCCGATTGCGGAGTTTACGTTATATGTCTTCGAAGCCTTTCTACATCGTTGATGTATTCGCGAAAGATAAATACACTGGGAATCAATTGGCTGTCTTCGAACACTGTCCAGATTTATCTGAATCAGAGATGTGCAGAATAGCAAGAGAAATTAATTTTTCTGAATCTGTTTTTTTAGGTCCTCCTCAAGAAATCCTAAATAAATGCACTAGATACAACATACGTATATTCACTCCTACCCAGGAAATCCCTTTTGCAGGCCATCCAGTACTAGGGACTGCCTATATCATACAAAAGCAGTTCATCAAGAAGTCCGTCTCGTCAATCACTCTAAATCTGGCCATTGGACAAATCCAAGTATATTTCGAATATTGCGAGGATATAGTTTCCAAACTATGGATGGAGCAACCTGACCCAACATTTGATACCATAATAAATCCAAATCAAGTATTAGACTTTTTAAATTTGACTCGACTTGATGTTGTACAAGATCTCCCAATTCAAGCAGTATCTAGTGGATTACCATTCATCATTGTTCCCTTAAAAAATCTGGATGCTGTGAGGAGAGCAAAGATATTATCCGAAAAGTACCAGACATTTATCCGAGATTCCCAAGCGAAGGCTATCCTCATATATTGTCAGGAGACGTACGACAATCAAAATGATCTGAATGTGCGAATGTTTGCCCCACATTATGGCGTGTCTGAAGATCCAGCCACTGGTAGTGGTAATGGCTGTCTTGCAAGCTATCTAATTAATCACGATGTTTTTCGCAAAGATTCTCTTGATATTCGAGTTGAACAAGGCTACGAAATCGGACGTAAGTCATTGATCTATTTAAAATCACAAGTGATTTCTAACAAGGATCAAGTACTGATAGGGGGAAGCGTTATAATGGTTGCTAAAGGTGAATTTATTTAAATCACGTTTAACGTCCTATCTATTCAGGCTGTTCCAACAACTGTAGTATGTTGCCATCAGGATCTCTAAAAGTACTTACCCACCCTCCCCAATGTTCTTGTTCTGGAGGTCTAATAAATTCGACATCTCTACATCTAAGCTCTTCATAAGCATGCATAATATCAGTCGTGGAAAGATTAATCATAATGCGATACGAATCGCGAGACTCTCCCTTCACATGTTGATGTTTACCAAGACTTAATCTCATATCACCCCATTTAAAAGCAACAAATTCATTTTTAATAGAATAAGGTTGTAATAGTAGTTTGTCTCTGTAAAAGGAACTTAATCTCTCCACATTATCAGTCCATATTAGTATTCCCGCTATTCCTTCTATCATTTCTATCTCCTGATAAGTAAGCTTCTAGACATATAATGTCTCTCTGGCGCTTCTAAATCAAGTATCAAGAGAATTCTAATAATGTTACTCATCGAAGTTTTTGAACAAAATTCCTATTCACAAACGTTAGCATAAGCGGTTATAATGCTGCCAGGAGACTAAGAGGATGTTGATGATAGTTTAGAGAGGCGTCTCCGGAAAGGAGGTAGAAGGAATTGGATAGTAGTATGAGGAGGTGGGCCAGCTAGGTGTTCGCTGGAACACCTCCCACGCAGGGCCCCGCGCAAGCGGGGCCCTTTTTATTTCGTTAACTTTAACAGAAACATGATACTCATAAATTGAAAAAGTTATCCCTCAAAAAAACGCCGGGGATTTTCTACCATTATCTGATATATAACATCGTCCGATATCCCAAGCTGTCTGAGTCTGGGTAAAACCTTACGGGAAATGAAATTGTAGCCATCTGGATTATATTTGCGTCGACTTTCTAGCATCTCAATTGTAGATACCCACAACGTCACTTGCCAGTCGTGGGATAACATAATACGGTGCCCAAAACCAGCATCTATAAGTTTTTTAACTATGGTAGTTCTTGTTTCCCAATTGGGCGTCCCAGGCCTATGGCCCGCCGGTAATCGATCCAGTCCAACCCAAACTCCTAGTTCCAATAGGTTTAAGAGATAATCCAGATCAGTACTGTCGTTGCTATGACCAATATAAACACGATTTAAATCTACTCCCTCTTCTTGAAATACGCGAATCTGAGCCTCTCCTGCACGTTCAAGTGCCCATGCATGTGTAGAAATTGGTACACCAGTTGCACGCTGAGCTTTGGATGCGGCTCTTAAAACAATCTCCCCTGGTGCGGTTATTCCACCGACGTCGGTAGCAACCTTAATAACACCAGCCTTTATGCCAGTGCCTTCTATACCATCTTCTATCTCCTTTATGAACAGAGGTGCTATCATATCAGGCGTCGCGTACCAGAAGGCACGGGGTATGTCTAACCATATACCGGTACTACAAATTATATGTATTTTCGATTCACGCGAAACTTGCTCTAATAGTTTCACATCTCGTCCTAAATCGAATGTTGTGACATCTACTATAGTACGCACACCAGCTTCATATGCCTCTTTGAGGGCTTCCACACCTTTTCTTATGCCTCTATCCCGATCAATAAATTCTGGATAGACCTGTTGAAGACCGGCCGATGTCTCTAACACATGTTCATGGGACAATGTGAATCCTAGATCAGCTGTATCGAGAGGTCCCAAAACTGAATTTATAACCGTCATGTAGGTTGCTACCTTTCTTTAGTTACTGGATTTCGAAGCGTGCCAATACCAGTAATTTCTATCTCTACCAAGTCTCCGTCTTGTAAATCCTCGGAGGCTCCATCTGTCCCCATCCATATTACGTCACCGGGATAGAGAGTTATATAACGAGTCATAATGCTAATATATTTCGCAACACCAAATATCATATTTTTAGTAACAAACTCATTAACAATCACGCCATTCAAATGAATTTTCGTGACCATATCATCAATGTTCGCCTCAGTCTCTATCCAAGGACCCATAGGTTTAAATGTATCCGTGTTTTTCGATCGCCACATTGTACGATCGGATGCCTGCCAATTTCTTTCGCTCACGTCATTACCTATTGTGTAGCCTAATACACAAGATAGTGCATCATCCTCCGACAAGTGCTTAGCTTTTTCCCCAATTACAACAACCAATTCACCTTCATAATGAACCTTTTCGGTGGCATCCTGAGGAATGATAATAGAGGCATCGTTAGGTATTAGGGCATTATTAGCTCTATAACCTATATCCGGTTTGCTGGGAAACGACGGCTGAATCCCTAAAAGAATGGCCGCCTCTCTAACATGTTCTTCATAATTTATACCGGCAGCATAAAAAGTCCTAGGGACCACCGGTATCAGAATATCTACACTATGTGGTGATATTATAATCCCAGTCGCTTCATAACTATCGAACGGACTGCCACAGACCTCCTGTATACCGTCATCAGACATGATGCCATAATTATCTAAATTGTTTAACCTATATCTCACCCAGCGCATTGTATTACTCCCGGTACATTTTTAGTCCGTTTTAAATCCAGTTATTAATACAGACCTCAAAAGTTCTAGAGCATTGAGACTCATACGGATTCGATCCGGTGTTCCTCTGCCACCATAACTGTACATTCGCCTCCTGTACTTACTTCCATCTGTTACGGAAATATAAGTCTCACCAGCCCCTAAATTCTCTGCTTTTTCCAAAGGATCTGAATATGCATGTAGTGCCATACCGTAGTCGCTACGGCTTCCAATGCGTACGGCGGAAGCTAATTCGTCCGTAAGAAGCACTGGATCAGCAAGAATACTATCGATATCTTCCTGAGAATGTAAACACGAAAGGATTTGATGTATAGATTGTGATCCCGAACTTACAACTCCCCGTATAAACAGTTTATGAGTCGCCATCTGAACACGTTCAGATAGCATGCCTCCTGTCAGGTCTTCGTGAACCGATACAGTTACGTTTCTCTCAGTCAATAGCTTCCCGACGTTGGTTTCCATAGTTTCTTCGTCAACCGCAAAAATATGATCTCCTAGTAAATCCCGCACCTTGCCTTCAACGCCCGAGATTAATTTCCTAGCCTCATCTATATTAGAGGATTTGGCCGCAATCCTAATATCCACTTGTCCCGGATGTGCAAGCACGCCCACAGTGGGATTACTCGAATTAATAATGAGATGTCCGATGAGGGCATCCACGCTGCTTTCTCCCAAGTCTGCAACTTTTAAAACCCTATATGTCAATGTTTCTGAAAGATCAAATCTTTTTTTTAGATATTTGCTCACCTCGTTATCAAATAGCCATTTTAATTCAAAAGGTACACCAGGGAGAGCAAATATCACGCTCTTTGTTTCCTCCACTATAAATGACGGCGCAGTACCATTGGGGTTTTCAACAGGTATCGCTCCTTCAGGTATATCAGCCTGCTTTTCATTGTTAGATGTCATGATAAGGCCTCGATTTCGAAACCTACTATCAATCTGTTCTGACAATTCACGATCTCTAATTAAACGTCTACCGGTTGCTTGTGCTATCACTTGCCGTGTCAGATCGTCTTCAGTCGGACCCAGACCACCTCCTGTAATAACTATGTCAGATCGATCAAGTGCCCTCTTTATTACCTCATTCATACGCACTGGATTATCACCAACAATGGTTTTAAAATACACGTCGACTCCTAAGTCGGTAAATCTGCGTGCCATCCACGCTGCATTAGTGTCAACAATTTGGCCTAACAAAAGCTCTGATCCTATAGATATGATCTCAGCAGTCGGCATTGCTTATTTGCTCCTCTCTCGATTAATCAAAGTCCTTACAAGGGGGATAAGTTGATCGATCGCACGCTCACATTCTTCTACATGTGGAAAACCAGATAATATAAACTCATCGATTCCCAAGAGCCAATATTGCAATATTTCGTTGGCTACTTGCTCAGGAGTACCCACCAATGCCGTTCCACAATTTACCCTAACCGTCGATATGCCGTTCCATAAATGGCTTGATAATCTATGATTAGGAACTCGATCTATTTGATGACGCTGGCCTACCATACTAGTACCTGCAAAAATGGCCTTCCTTTGCTCTTTAACAATATTATCAGCATGAGATATAAGTTTCTCCGCGGCATCCCATGCCTCATCTTCGGTATCTCTTAACACGAGGTGTGACCTTAATCCAAATACAGGGTTCCTACCGGAAACAAGAAAATGCTCTCTGGCACGTTCCAAATGACGAGCTATTCCCTCAAGAGATTGTATCCAAGCTAGATATACGTCTGATTGTCGGCTTGCTAGACGAAGAGCACTCTCCGATGCTCCTCCTAGATAGAATTTAGGTCCGTCACCGGTGGGACTAGGGGACACTAAAGCTCTGTTCAACTTAACAAACCGACCACTGAAAGTAACGTGTTCCGGCTGCTTCCATAGCATGCGACAGGCTTCTATGAATTCTTCGGCGCGTTCATATCTATAGTTATGATCACTTATTTCTCCTAGTCTCTCAAAATCGCCTTGAATTCCTCCGGGGACTATATTTATATCTATTCGCCCGTTACTTATAGCGTCAAGGCTTGATGCCATCTGTGCAAAAAGGCCAGGCGAAATAAACCCGGGACGAACAGCGACCAGAAATCGAATTCTATTTGACACAGCCGCAAGAGCGGTGGCCATCGTCCAAGTTTCTGCCAATGGTGCTCGTTCCTCAAACAAGCCATTGACGAATCGTGTTGGGATTAGAAGTGAGTAGAGTCCCCCTTTTTCAGCAGTCTCAGTAACCTTTTTTAGATATTCGAATGTGGGATTTCGTTCCGGGAGCGACGTTCCTATATACGCACCATCTCCATCTATAGGAACAAACCAACTAAACAAGGGTACAGGACGTTTCATTTTTGTTTTCAAAATTGCCCCTTTCCTCAGTCAACTACAAATTATAAGACCTTACATCATTGCAAGTTCGCATATAAATTACGTATCGTCTTTCTCGTAATATTTTTCGGACTTCAGAACTATAACGTCTCTCCTAATTTGAAAGGTTTTACTGGGATTGCTATCATAATCGATGAGTAGGGTAGATGAAGGGTAGATGAGAGGGACATTCTTCCCTTGTGAGTCTAGTAATCGATTTACTTTCGAGTAACCGTATCACCCGTACTTTTGTCTTAAAACTTGAGCACCCTTAGACATGGCACAAAGTTTTGAGTAAGCTTCATCTAAATCCATGGGATTAGAACTAGACGGAGAAAATCCGCAATCAGGATTAAGAGTTATACGTTCCTTAGGTAAAAAGTCCATGGCTTTCTCTACTCTAGATACTACTTCTTCCGGTGTTTCAATATGTCTATCTGTATGGTCTATAACACCGAGTCCCAAAACTTTGTCGCCTGGGTAATATTTAAGTACTTGTAAACCTCCAGCATCCGGAGTGGCGAACTCCATTGCAAACCTTCCAACATCCATTTCTCCCAAAGCTTCCATAATTATATTATAAGGTCCAGTCGTAGAATGACTTCTGTTGAAATGAGCGTGACATAAATGTAAACTTATGCTATCACTACTGATACCCTTTGTAGCTTCGTTTACCCCCTTTATGCAACTTTCAATCTCTCGATCTACATTCACTATGCCTCGCTCTTTACGATAAACAGGATCCACTAGTAAGGCTAGCCAAGGATCATCTAATTGAATAGCTTGAACTCCTAATTCCTTTAAAAGTAGAATTTCCCGTCGAATGATGGGTATGCAAGCCTCCATAAAATCATCGGGAGTATGGTAAATACTTTTCGAGAACTCCGAGCTCCACATTCGCCTAGACAGTGTATAGGGAGAAGGTATTGCAACCAAAATTCGAGATTGGGTATTTTTAAGTAGGAATTCAGCCTCTTCCAGTGCAATATTGCGGTGTTGCCTAATTTCCGAAACAACGGCAGGGTACATTAGATTAGGAACTACCGCACCTCCACCATTAATAAGATCTTTTCTGAATCCCTGAACAGATTCAGAAAAGATCTTTATATAGCTTTCACGTCTCCATTCTCCATCGGAAATAAAATCGACACCCGCCTGTTCTTGTAAACGTATAGCCATAGGTATTGCATCATCCAAAATCATATTAAACTTATCCATACCAATACGGCCGGACTTCCTTTCTTCAATGAGATCTCTAACCCACTGTGGGCGAGGCAAACTACCCACAACCATAGTAGGATATAAAATATCCTGATTTAGTGAGACCATAAGACTAAACCCCCTTCAGTTCAAACACTCTAATTCACATGGGTAATGGTGAGTCAGATTTCCATCTATTAATGGCGGCTTCTGCCCTAGGGCTAATGGCTCTTTGCACCTGCACATTTATCAGTGCGGGACGATTTATATTGATAGATCGCTCTATGGCTGAAGGGAGTTCTTGTGGATTTTCTACATGCTCGCCATGGCCTCCCAGAGCTCGAACTACTTGATCGTATCGAGTTGGTAATAGATCGGTGGCTACGGGCTTACCAAAAACACCTATTTGAATTTGTCTATCAATACCCCAGGCAGCATCATTTCCTAATATCGCTACTATATCTAAATTGTGTCGAACTGCTGTGTCGAATTCCAGTCCATTAAATCCGAACGCCCCATCTCCGGTAATCATGAAAACTCGTCTTTTGGGGTGGGCTAATTTTGCTGCCATTGCAGTAGGTAATGAAGATCCCAACATGCCCAATGGTGGTAAGTACCACCATGATTTCATAGTTAATGCCGGGATATAGGCTCTGCCAAAGTGACAAAAGTCACCTCCATCAAATACCACATAATCATCCGGTTTCAGTTGCTGATTAAGGACTTTATGGACATAAGTTGCATGCATAGGAACTTCTTCTCTCGATAAAGACTCCAGCTCATCCAATTGGCGCCTGCGAGCATCTGCAAGTTGCCGAGTCCAAGGAAGATCCGACCAACTATATTGAGAGGCACATTCTGTCAATTGGCTCACAACAGCTTCTATGTCCCCGACTACGCCAACTGAAACACCTTTATTACGACCAATTTCCGCCTCAGAAGGATCGATTTGGATAATTTTTGCGTCTGCAGCAACGTTAGGAGACATAGCATATCCCATAATTAAATCCTGTGCTCGTCCCAGTAAAACGATTGTATCTGCTTGTTTCATCATACGTGCAGCATGGTTCAATCCACTGTCGAAAAACCCGACACAATAGGGATGATCATCAGACACCATCCCTCTGGCATCCCCTTCTGTCATTAATGGAATTCGACATGTTTCAATAAATTTCTGTAAAACTTCACCTGATTCTGCATAGGACGCAGCACTCCCTGCAATGATTAAAGGTCTTTTTGAATTCCGTAGAAGCCCAATAGCATTTTCTATTTGAGCCACTCCCGCTAACGACGGAGAGGTTCTTCGATATTCCGAGGGCTCGTAAAACTTAACTTCATCTTCGAATACTTCCTCTTGCTGAATGTCTACAGGTATTGTGAGATGTACAGGACCTCTACGACCAGTGTAGGCCAGCCTCAAAGCTTTGGCAATCATATCCGGGATCCGTCGGACATCAGTTACCATCCAAGCTCCTTTAGTGGTAGGTTTTGCCATACCGACTTGATCTATTTCCTGCATTGCTCCTCTTCCTAACTCATTCGATTCTGCACAACCACTTATAGAAAGAAGAGGACTTTCAGCATGCATTGCGCTGGACAACCCTGGAATCGCATTTGCAAATCCTGGTGTCGTATATATAGCCACTCCTGGCTGGCCGGTTATTCTCCCCCACGCATCTGCCATATGTACGGCAGCTTGTTCATGTCTCGTATCAATAAATCTAAAATCCTGTTGACTCATAACATCGAGCACTGGTAAAACATGATCGCCAGCTATCGTGAAGATATTGGTTACGCCTTCCATCTGGATAGCTTTCGCTATCAGGTGACTCCCTGTTATCTTTTTAGATAAGGCCATACAATCCTCCTATAAAGGGTGTTTTGAACAAATTAACTCTGCCATTGTAGCCCTAAGGTAATAGGTGTCAAGTACTTCGCAAATCCACCCTGATCCACAAGATATGAACACTGCACACACTGTTTTCGTGAATTGCATTGATGCATGATTTCAGAAGTAAGTATACTTGAAACTCAATTCTGTCTTTGCTTCTACTGGAAAAGCTATAAAGACAGCCCTT
>CAYSLK010000027.1:0-2645 GCA_964431885.1 uncultured Dehalococcoidia bacterium
TCTTTATCTTCTTTCAGCCGTGTTCCATGGCCGATTCTACTAGCGCCGCAAGTATGTATAGCTTGGTGAATTGAGGCCGGCCCGTAAGCTTCGCCTGCATGGATTGTTGCATTTATATTATTATTTCGTATCAAGTAAAACGCTTCCCGATGTTTTTTGGCGGGATAATTCTCTTCGGGACCGGCAAGGTCAAATCCAACCACGCCTTTGCGTTTATAACGTACTGCAAGGTCTGCAAGTTTCAGTGAGATAGATGGTGAAATGCTTCGGATACCACATATGATTATTCTGGTCTTGATGCCAAATTCTTTTTCTCCCTGTTTCAACCCTTTTCGGACCGCATCAACAGCATCCTCCATTGTCATTTCTTTCTGTATATGTAGTGCTGGGGAGAAACGTATCTCGGCATATCGAACATTCTCTTTTGAAATATCCTCGACATACTCAAAAGAGACTCTCTCCAATGCAGTGGGATTCTGCAATACTGCAAGGGTAAGGTCGAACCGTTTGATATAATCTTCTAAGCTTCCTCGTTTTTTCCCGATCTTCATGATATTACCAAGTTCATCGGGATTAAGAGTAGGAAGTGGAATATTATCTTTCTGTGCCAATTCAACCATTGTTTCCGGCCGTAGACAACCGTCCAAATGACAGTGCAATTCCACTTTGGGGAGCCGCTTTAGAAGGTTAGAGGTGATCTTCATTTTTCAGTTATTGTATAGTATAGCCAGTATATCACTGCAAGAAAGGCAATGGGTCCCAGCCATGTTAATCCACTAACTGTTGGCCACCAATCCTTATTACCAGTAATGAAAATCGGCACCGCTACCAATATGCCCATAAGTGCTTCTCCTGTAATTAGGCCTGACGCCATTAAAAGACCTTTTTTCTGTCCAAATCTTTCAGTTTCATCTCCTTGACCTATATGATTGATCATTCCTCCAATAAAAATAGGAACGGATAGTTCGATTGGTAAATAGATCCCTACTGCTACGGCAAGTACCGGAACCCGAAAATCGGCACCCACCATTTCCTGTCTTATATCAATAAGAATGATTACTATTCCAATGAGCGCACCAATGGCGACAAAATTCCAGGGTAAATTGTTAGAGAAGACACCATCTGCGACAGATTTCATAAGTGTGGCCTGGGGTGCTGAAAGGGTAGGAGATCCTATGGTATAAGCCGTATGGAGGATATCTAGCACAAGTCCTAATACGATGGCAGCGCTAACGGTCCCCACAATTTGCATAACCTGTTGTTTCCAAGGTGTCGCACCTACCAATTGTCCAGTTTTAAGATCCTGCATATTATCGCCGCCTATTGCAGCGGCACAGCAGACAACTGCACCAACCATAATTGCACCAGCAGCACCAACACCTGAGCCAGTTCCTAATAACGCTAATAATAGCATGGATGAAAAAAGAATAGTGGCAATCGTAACACCAGAAATGGGATTGTTCGAAGATCCGACTACTCCTGCCATGTATCCGGCTACGGCGGAAAAGAGAAAACCGAAGATTATCATCACAATTGATAGTATTATTGCAATTCCAACTGATTGAATGATTCCTATATAAAGTAGAAAAACTGGAACGAGCATTACTAACAATGCCAATCCAACATAATTAATAGGTATGTCCATTTCCATACGCTGAAGTTCTTTACCCTCTCTCCTTTGTCGGATTGATTCAATACTTGCTTAGAGCCCAGTTATCAGTGGGCTCAATAATCTAACCAGTGACCAGATTCCTCCAACAACCATTGCACCTACTCCTAGATACCTGATCTTGCTGTTCCAGATGGTCCATGCAGCTTTCAATGGGTCACCTTCAAACCCGTTTATTGCAGTGTAGATTGGAATCGCGATAGCCCAGGATATCAGACCACCGGTCACGACCAATATGCCGATATTCCGTCCGACAATGTATCCAACTGAGATCAGCGCAGGTGACAGGTCAGAACCTATACCAAAAATAGACCTGCCCACAGTTGTTGCTCCTTCAATTGCAGCGTGCCACATAGCGAATCCTTGTTGAGCAAGTTTCATCAGTCCGCCCACGATACTCGCTATGCCAATGGTTTTGAGCCCATCGGACGAATCTGTTTCTGTGCTTGATCTTGCTTCATCTCCTGCTTTCAGGATCTCTGCAGTAGCGATTCCTTCCGGAAATTTTAATTTTGCTACCAGAATGAGAGCACGACGCAGCGGCACCGTGAATAACACACCGATCACTCCTCCAATAGCAGCAATTTTGGCCACCTCGAAATAGTCAAAGGATGCCCAATAACCTAATAACACCAATGCTGGAATGGTAAAAATCACTCCCGCTGCTAAGGATTCTCCTGCAGATGCAGCAGTTTGGACAATATTATTTTCCAGAATATTGGATCTTCTGAAAAATGAGAGCACACCCATGGATATAACTGCTGCAGGAATAGATGCAGATACGGTCATCCCGGCAAAAAGACCCAAGTAAGCGTTGGCACCGGCCAGTATCATTGATAATAGGATTCCCAGTATAACGGCTTTCAGAGTGATCTCAGGAAGGTTTTTAGACATGTTTACTCCTTAATTTACCACTTTGAAAGTACCTATAGAATAAAGGAAATCACAGTCTAATGACCCTGTGAATTAAGCGGGT
>CAYSLK010000028.1:0-4152 GCA_964431885.1 uncultured Dehalococcoidia bacterium
CACTCAAGAGGTGGACTATCTAAATCATAATTTTTAAAAAACAACCTGCTCAATGTGGGCTAACTCGGTATTTAATAGTACTTTCATCGCTTCTAATATTTTTTTGAGACTACCAATCAATTGAGGAAACCATGACTACAACCGAACTGTTCACCCGCCGCGAACGACTACTGGGAGCCGGAGCCCCCCTTTTCTATAAAAAAGAACCTGTCAACATCGTCCGTGGAGAAGGCGTATGGCTCTTCGATGCTGACGGTCGTCGCTACCTTGACATGTATAACAATGTCCCTTGTGTTGGCCACTGCCACCCCCACGTGGTCGAGGCGATGCACAAGCAGGCGAGCACGCTAAACGTTCACAGCCGCTATCTCCATGAAGGCGTCTTGGACTATGCCGAACGCCTGACTAATCTCCATGCCGATCCCATAACGAGTGTGGTCTTCACCTGCACCGGCACGGAGGCCAATGAAGTGGCCCTCAGTATGGCCCGCACGGTGACCGGAGGGCGGGGCATCATCTGCACCGACGCTGCCTACCACGGCAATAGCGCTGAAGTAGGGAAATTGACTCACGTGTCACAAAATGCGAGAGCGCCAGACGACGCGGTTTGGGCAATTCCATTTCCACAGCAATATCGCCCGCTTAAAGAGGGGGCAGCGCCCGCTGAGTTGACAGAACTCTATCTGGCCGAAGTCCAGGCAGCCATCGACGGGTTCAAGGCGAGTGGCATACCCCTGGCCGGTATGTTGGTCTGTTCTCTTTTTGCAAACGAAGGGTTGCCGGACATACCACCGAACTTTATGCCACTGGCGGCTGAGATGGTACGCCAAGCGGGGGGCGTGTTCATTGCCGATGAAGTCCAGGCGGGCTTCTGTCGCAGCGGTCAGTGGTGGGGCTACGAGGTGATGGACTTTGTGCCGGACATCGTCGTCATGGGCAAGCCGATGGGCAACGGTATGCCGCTGGCCGGTGTTGCCGCATCCAAGGAATTGGTGGATATCTTCCGCCGGCAGAAATACTACTTTAATACCTTTGCCTCAAGTCCGCTGCAGGCGGCGGCAGGCACGGCTGTCATCGACGTGATCGAAAACGAAGGGCTGCGCGAGAGTGCTGCACAGGTCGGCAACTACCTGCGCAATGAACTGAGGAAATTACAGGCTCGTTGTGAGCCGATGTCCGATGTCCGTGGACACGGCCTGTTCATCGGCATAGAGTGGGTTAGCGACCGGGCTGCCAAAATTCCGGATTCCGAGGGTGCGGTCGTCATCGTGAATCGCCTGAAGGAGAAAGGCTTCCTCATTAGCAACGCGGGCGCCCTACGAAATGTCCTCAAGATTCGTCCCCCGCTGGTCTTCCAACAGGAACATGCTGACCTGTTTCTCACGGCCTTTGACGAGATTCTCGGGGATCGATAGGAGAGGTTTTATGACAGAAGCTGGCAATGACGCCATGCTCACCGTCGCTGAGAATGCCTTGGACGCATGGGACCTTGATGTCACAAAGATCGAGCTCATTGCACAAGTCGAAAACATTGTCTATCGCCTTGACACAGTGACGGGTAAAACGTACACCTTGCGCATCCATCGACCGGGCTACCACACCTTGGCAGAACTGCATGCCGAGCAACAATGGACAGCGGCCCTCAATCAGGCGGGTATTGCCGTGCCATTACCTAAAATGACTAAAGAGGGTGCCGGTTATGCCGAGGTGCCCTTGCCAAACTCAAACGAGACTCGATACGTAGGCATTGCAGAGTGGCTTGAGGGCATACTCCTTCCTGAGATTCTGAAACAAACAACAGATAAAACGGAACGAGCCCAATATTTTCACCAGCTTGGGCAAAGCGCTGCCAAGATCCACAATCAGGCCGTCAATTGGCAAATTCCCAAGGGCTTCCAACGCCATTCATTTGATGCTGACGGCTTCATGGGCAATGCTCCTTTTTGGGGTCGCTTTTGGGAGATACCCCAACTCACAGATGCCGAGCGCCAGCGAATTCTCGATATCCGTAGTGCGATCCACCGCATCTTATCTGATTATGGCAAACATCAAGGGACATACAGCATGATCCACGCCGATCTGCACCCGGGCAACCTGCTCGTCAATGGCAATCAGTTGGCCATCATCGACTTTGATGATGCTGGTTTTGGTTGGCACCAATACGAACTTGTCGCTGCCCTTTTCTACTATTGGAACAAGCCCGATTTCAATACTGTTCACGATGCCCTCATTGCCGGTTACCGTACAGAACGCACTTTTGATGATACGGCTATTGAACTGCTGCCCATGTTCCTGGTAATCCGAGCCTTGGCTTTGCTAGGCTGGATTCACGATCGACCGGAACTTGACAATAGTCATCGGCTACCGGGCTTGATTGCCATAGCTTGCGACCTGGCTGACGATTTGGGATTGGGATTGTGACAAGATGAAGAGAAAAGGGGTCAGGCCTTTGATTATTTGATTAGGAACGAGTCTAGTTTTTTTTGTTCCCTTTTCATTTAATCAAAGGCCTGACCCCTTTTATAACCCCATTTCCTCGCCCCTTGTTTTCTTACTTGCGCTGCAAGGCCGTGATGCCTTGGGGTCACAGCCCTGAAAACCAGTGTCCTTCCAGAGTTTTGCGCCTTCCCGTCATCTGGGTGTGGTTTCGAGTGGGAGGTTGCGTTCGGCGAGGATGGATTCCATACGGACGCGTACGTTTTCCTTGATACGAACCAGGGAGTCCGGGTTTGGTTCCGTGATGAGGTAGAATTGTTCCGCTTTAATGGCATTGAATACATGTTCTGCAACTTCTGACGGGGCCATACCATCCCTTTGGTGGCGCTCGTAGCGCGCTCGGCTTGACGCTGCGAGTGCTGCTTGACGCTCAGCCCCATGTTCATCTTTCAGGACTGGGGGACGGTTCCGTCCTGCCAGGTTCAGATTGGTCGCAACGTCGCCGGGGCACAGCAACGTGCACTTCACTTTGCTTTCACACATCGCCAGTTCATAATACAAAGCCTCCGTGATCCTGGTCACGCCAAATTTACTCACTTCGTAGGTCGCGCCGGGGCCAGTCATGAGGCCTAAAACGGAGGAATTGTTCACCATGTGCCCTTCCTCATCCTGTTCGATCATAACCGGCAGAAAGGTGTGCACGCCATGGATGACCCCCCAGAGGTTGACGCCCAGCACCCATTCCCAATCATGGATAGTGGCTTCCCAAGTTCGGGTCTCTCCCCAGGCACAGGAAACACCGGCATTGTTGCAGAGGATGTGAACCTTGCCGTATTGCTTGAGGGTCCGATCGCGCAACGCTTCGACCTGTGCCAACTGCGAGACGTCGGCCTATTTACCGATCACATCGAACCCCTGTCTCTGAAGTTCCTCCACCGACGTGTTCAGTGCTGGTTCCTCGACATCTGCCAGCACCACTTTCATACCCTCGCGTGCAAAACGTTCCGCAAGTCCACGCCCCATGCCGCTGGCGGCTCCCGTGACGTCGGCCACTTTTCCTTTGAATTCCTGCAAGCCGATCTCCTGTATTTCTATTAGTCTTGGGTGGGATCCTTGCGCACCTGAATCAATAATTTACCGAAATTCCTGCCCTGCATCATGCCGATGAACGCCTCAGGGGCTTTCTCCAGTCCCATGATGATGTCCTCCCTGTACTTGAGTTTGCCATGACGCACCCACCAGGCGAGTAGGGCCAGAGACTCTTCATGGCGATCCTTGTACTGACCTTGGTTGAATCCCTCCATGCGGGCCAGCCCCCCCTGCACGTAGCGGTTGATCCGTGTGCCTTGCAGTGTGCCTATGGGATCATTGTTCTCGGCAATCGAACCACAGAGGGCGATGCGTGCGCCGGTGTTGATTTGTGCCATCACCACATCCAGAATAGAGCCCCCAACGTTATCGAAGTAGACATCAATCCCAGCAGGGCAAGTCCTGGCAAGTTCTGCATCCAAGTCTTCGGTGCGATAATTGACAGCCGCATCAAAGCCCAGCTCCTCAACGACATAATCGCATTTTTCACGACTGCCCGCGATGCCCACCGTTCGACAGTTTTTGAGCTTGGCGATCTGTCCGGCAACTGCACCGACCGCCCCGGATGCCGCTGACACCACTACCGTCTCTCCCGCCATCGGTTTTCCCACTTCCAGTAGACAGAAA
>CAYSLK010000029.1:0-2665 GCA_964431885.1 uncultured Dehalococcoidia bacterium
GAACGCAATTATTATTTGGCTCGCCCCGGTTTGCAAGCATCCCTTCTAACTTTTATTATGGACAATTAAGTATCTTTTCTATGTTTGGAAAAGTTGGATGCCGCCCCAAATGAATATAACATCCCATGGACTATGCATGGCGTGATTTTCGCCTATGGCGTAGCTCTTCTTGATAATTCTTTATTGGAGCCATTATCTAAAGCCTGTGAAGAAGAAAAACGCTATGAATTCATGATCACTATAAATCCTCTTAATGTTATTGGAGGTACAGGGTCCCCAGTAAACCCAATCGCCACATTTTAATCTCCAAACACACCTTTAGCCCAACGTACACATGCCGAGCTGTAGAAGAATAATATACAATCTAAACGATATTGTGTTTGGGAACTGAATTCATAAGTGATCTATCTCAAATAGTACCCTCATCTCGCAGGTTTAGTAATGCTGTTCTATATTTTTCTAGCGTTATCTCAATATCTTGTCTTGTATGGGTAGCGGACAAAATAAAGCTTAATGGATTACCCCATAGTCCTTCATTTATGAAAGCCCTATGGAAATGTTCTATGACATCTTTATCGTAGCCCTTGATAGGGCTGTTGAGGTCTGGCCCATAGGCTAAGTCGCATTCTTCATCCGAGCCCAACTGAACATGAACTATCGATGATACACCATAAGCCGTTCCCTGAATCTCTAGCTTAGTGAATATTTCGTTTAGACCTTCTTTCAATTGAGAGGCTCTTGCATCAGCAGCTTCGCCTATATTTTCATTCATTATAATTTCAAGAGCAGCCGAACCTGCGGCAGCCGATACAGGATTCGCATTAAATGTCCCTGGATGAGAAATCTTATTGGGAGCTATAGTGTCGATGATTTCTGCATTACCGGCCACACACCCTCCTGGAAGTCCGCCTGCGAGGATCTTAGCCATGGTTGTCATATCTGGCGTCACATCATAAAGTCCCTGGCATCCGCCTCTAGACCACCGGAATCCACTTACCACTTCGTCAAAGATAAGTATCGTCTTCGTATTCAGAGTCAATTCCCGAAGTTGTTGTATGAAAGTCGGATCTATGACCTGATTACCTTGAAATATGACGGCTGCTATACCGTCTTCGCTCAACGCTTCTTCAACCTTTGCAAGGTCATAAGGCAAAACCACCATCGTATTTCTAGTGGAAGGAGTAATGCCATTTTGTTTATTATCTCCATCTGCTCCAACAAAAGGGCCATCCGCCCAACCATGAAAAGCACCCTTGAATTTGATTATCCTGGACTTGCCGGAGTGAGCTCGAGCCATCCGAAAAGCCATCATAACGGCTTCTGTACCTGAATTCACGAAACGAACTTTATCAGCCGATGGTACTAATTTAGTAACTAAATCGCCCCATTTAACTTCTAGCTCAGTTGACGCACTTAAATGAGTCCCCCGTGCCACTTGATCAGAAACAGCTTTAACAACAGCCGGATGGGCCTGACCAAGAATCATTGAACCATGTCCCGTTCTGTAATCGATATATTCGTTGCCATCGATATCCCATTTACGAGGCCCTAGTCCACGATCCATGTATACACGAAACGGGCCAATCTTACGAGAATCATGAGTCACACCATCTGGAAATATTTCTTCGCTTTTTTCTGAAAGGGCTGCAGATTTTTGATGAAGTTGATAAAAACGCTCGTTTATATTAGACATTAACACTCCTTTTAAGAGACCATCAGTACCATGATGTTTTTTAAATTATAACACCTCAACTCATCTTATAATATTCCTGTTTGATGTATAAAGTTAAGATCAGTGTAAACCGTCTATGTCATCATTAAACCACACAATACATCTACTATATGTACGATTTCAATTGAAAGGAGAAACCAGCATGACAAAAAAAGATGAGATAAGGAACTATCTCACGGAGGTACAGAAAAAGCGAGGATATACACTAGAAATGCACAAAGTCATGGCCAACGCGGATATAAAATGGGCCAAGGATTACGATCAATTTATAGAAGCCTGTTACACCAACCCGCGATCGATCGATCGTAAGACTAAAGAGTTGTTACAAATCGTTGTGGAAACAGCCCTTCGTGCTGAAGTGCCTCAGATACAGGCCCATATACGGGTAGCCTTAAATGAAGGAGCCTCACCCCAAGAAATACTTGAGGCCCTGCAAACAGTAACGCCACCCATGGGTGTACTTGCTTTCCGTCATGGACTAGAGGCATGGGTAGCTGAAACCGGCTTCAAGTACTAAGACACACTAAATAATCATTTAATGGATTGTAGTTAGTGCATTTAGTTTCTTAACTAAGTAAGGTTAACCATATTGCACTTGACTAGAATCATCTCTCATAATATTCTAGGTCAGCAATTAAGTATTAGTCCTAGGTCCAAATGGGAGTGTTAAATGCAAGTATCAACTTTACCCGAATCTCCTTCAGCATTGAGAAACTTAATCAGGAGAGGCGAATTAGTCAAGACGACTAGTGGTATGGCACCTGGACGTGTACAAACGAATCTCGCCGTACTACCAAAAAGTCTAGCCTTTGACTTTCTGCTATTTTGTCAGCGAAACGCGAAACCTTGCCCGTTACTTGAAGTGCTTGAGCCAGGTTCCGTAAGTCCTCAGCAAATGGCACGTGGAGCTGACCTCAGAACAGACATTCCTAA
>CAYSLK010000030.1:0-4815 GCA_964431885.1 uncultured Dehalococcoidia bacterium
TATGTGAGCCCAGTTAGGCGAACCCATGAATGCATTCAATCCTGAGATGTTTACGATGCGTCCACCGCCGTTCGCAATCATGTGCGGGACAACAGCTTTACAACAATAAAAGGGACCGTCTAAATTTGTAGCTATTGCGGATCTCCATTCGGCCACGGTAAGTTCTGTAAATGCGCGTGAGTTTCGAGCACCTGCATTGTTTACTAAGATGTCGATCTTTCCAAAACTTTCAATAACGGTGTCGACCATGTCCTTTACTTGGGATTCAATGCCAACATCAGCAATCAGCGCCTTCGCTTGGACTCCCAGAGCAGTGGCTTCACTAGCTACTTTTTCAGCTTCTACCTTATTTGATTTGGCATTTACTATAACGGTAGCACCCTTACTTGCCAATTCCAGTACCATAGCCCGCCCGATATTTCTACCTGAGCCTGTTACTAAAGCTACTTTCCCTTTAAAGTTCACTATATAGCACGCCTTCCAATAAGGATGGTCATTAATGACATTTTATTCTGTACGTACGACAGAATCGCCGTATAGGTCCTCGATTTGATCTTGGGAATAATCCAGGATTTCACTTAGTATCTCTTGCGTGTGCTCCCCGATCATGGGTGTGGTTCCAACTTCCATCGGGGTTCTACTGAATTTGATCGTTTTACCAGAGACATACATACTACCAGCGACAGGGTCGGGGACTTCCACCATTACTTCGCGCTCTTCAAGATGAGGGTCTGATGCAGCAGCGGCTACCCCGTTGACTGCAGAGCACGGGATACTAAAACTGGACAGATACTTTTCAGCCTCTTTAGTATTCCGGTCCATGAACCATTTGGCAGCACCTTTTTCAAGCTCAGCTGCGTTGGTTTCCCTGTCAGCGCGCGTAGAAAACCTCGGGTCGGATTCCCATTCTGGCTTTTCGAATGCCTCACAGACTCTCTTCCACATTGCGTCGTTAGTTGCTGCAATATAGATCCATCCATCTGCAGTTTGGTATGCGTTGTTAAGGCCTCTACCATTACCCTTTCGTTCTTCAACAATTCCTCCACCCAGATAGGCCGATATAGGTATTTCGTTAACTGTGAATCCAGTGTCAGCCAGACATACGTCTATTGCCTGCCCTTCTCCGGAAATCTCCCTTTCCCTTAGGGCAGCGAGAGCTCCGATGGTGGCATGCAAGGCTGTAATTCTGTCGATTAAGGGAAATGAGGTCATAGTAGGCGGGCTGCCCGGAAATCCAGTAAGAGACATCAATCCTCCCATGGCTTGGCCTATAGGATCAAATCCTACCCTTTCATGATACGGTCCATATTGACCATAAGCTGACACATTGATCATAACTATTTTAGGATTAAGCTTTTTTAGTTCCTGATAACCGAAGCCCATGATGTCTATAGTTCCAGGTCTGAAGTTCTGGAGGAATATATCTGAGACTTTTACAAGATCTTTGAGAACTTCCTTTCCTTTATCTGTACGCAGGTTGATCGCTAAACTTTTCTTGCCGCTGTTATATTGTACCCAATATGCACTTTGGCCTCTAACGTTAGGACCGTTTTTCCTACTTTCGTCGCCATTGAGCGATTCTATTTTTATTACTTCGGCGCCCATTCTGGCAAACATCAGACCACATCTAGGTCCGGCTTGATATCTACCTAGATCTAACATCCGAATTCCCTCTAATGGTGTTTTAGGATTGTTCTTCATAACTTTACCTCCGACCTTTTCTGTCCAAAAACTCCTTAAACCCTTCTTCAACGGGGGTAGGTGCTAATTTCCCCTGTTGTGCTGTCAATTCGTTTTGGTACATATCTTTCCAAGATGAACCAATATCAGTTAGCATTAATTCCTTAATTCCTTGAACCATGCGCTCATCGTTAGATGCTATAAGTCTCGCAAGTTCCAAAGCTTTCGGCATCACCTGGTCCTCAGGCACTAAATGGTTTAGAAGCCCCATACGATGAGCTTCTTCAGGTTCTACGACACGAGCAGAGAATAACAATTCCTTAGCCAAAGGCCACCCTATTTGCATTGGCAAACTCCAGGTTGAATTTACCCTTCCGTAAGAAGCTGCCAAAAACCTAAATTTGCTTTTATGGCATCCTACTCGGATATCGAAGCTGGAAGCCATTACAGCCCCTCCACCAAAGCTTAATCCATTAAGAGCACCGATTGTCGGCTTCTTAATGTCAGCAATCTTCCAGGAGTACCATCTACTCTCTGGTTCTGGTTCTGGCGGATCAGGATTTTCAGCGAGGCGGGCCATTTCGTGGATGTCTGCCCCCGCTGAGAAAGCCCTATCCCCCGCGCCTGTAAATATTATGACCTTTATTTCGTCATCAGTTTGCAGACGATGGATTGCATTGTTGACTTCTCTATAAAGGTCCCTACTTAAGGCGTTAAGTACCTCGGGCCGGTTTAAAATAATGGTGGCAATACCATCGCTTCTTTTGACTAATATGTTCTCGTAATCCAAAAGTCAGCTCCTAGTACACTGTATGAAACTATCGGATAATTATATGAGGGGTCGATAGGTAGGGTCAAGGAAAACCATGACATACCGTAGTTTTAGACTAATAGGGGACCTGAGGTTCTGCATTTATAGTGTATAATTGCGCCTAATTCGCCTTAATAGACTTCTCATCATTTGAGATGTCTATACGCTCAAGGAAAAGAACACAGTAACCTTAATTTGAATATGGGCAAATCCCCTCCCGCTGAATTCTTGATGCAAATGTCACTATTTCCCTCTAAACAAAAAGAGAATGGTAAGGATATTGGAGAAAGAAGAACTTAAAAACAAGGAGCAAGGAAGAAAAGACGGGACCATGAACGCCATTATACCTATGGATTCATCTCAATATTTGAATGCTCCGTCCACATTCAAATGGAGACACGCCTACCAAATGCTTGATTGGCTAAATGACTCCTATTTAAATATATCTCATGAGGCAATAGATAAGCATTTGTACGGAGATCGTAAGGACCAGAAGGCATTAGTTTGGAAATCACTGGATGGCGGTAGCAAGACATTCACTTTTACTCAGTTAAAAGTGCTAACGGACAAATTTGCCAACGTTCTTAAGAGTGTAGGCATACAGAAAGGTGACGTAGTACTGATAAGTTTGGGAAATGTACCAGAATTATATGTTTCCTTTTACGGAATTCTCAAAACGGGAGCAATAGTTGGAATATTGCCTTCAGACATGAGTCTTGAAGTTGTTAAATGGCATATGAAGAAAACTGGAGCGAAAGTGCTGATTACAACCTTGGAATTTAGATTTAGAGTTAAGGAAATTATTCCTGAGTTATTCGAACTTCAACATATTATCATCGTGGATACGGATAATACGGGATTGTTTTATATGGATCCCTCTGATCTAAGTTTCGACAATGAAATGGGTAAAGCATCGTCACAATTTGACATAGCCAAAACAATCCGAAGTGATGAGGCTATTATAACTTTTTCCAAAGACTCATCAGGTAACCCTCGTGGTTTGTTGTATAGACATCAATCAGTAGCCGAGCTTATGATCACGGGGAATTGGATTTTTGGTTTGCATTGTGACGACCGGTATTGGAGCATGTTAGATAATCATAGTTTTACAGGTATCGGATACGGCATAATTTCCCCACTGGTTAATGGAGCAACAGTTTTTATAGATCAGAACGAATACACGGCTCTTAAATGTTACGAAAAAATTGAGTTAGATGAAATTAGTATATGGTACATAACACCCACAATTATAAAACTGTTGATGGAAAACAAAGAGGGATACTCGCTAGATTCTACAGCCTTAAGGAACTTAAGAGTTATAGCGAATTGTGGTACACAACTGAATCCTGAGGCTCTTTTATGGAGTCGAGAGGTATTAGGTTTTTCTATTCACAATGGATGGGGATTTGACGAAACTGGTGGCATTATATGTTCAAACTATAAATGTGATGATACACGACCAGGCTCTATAGGACTTCCATTGCCTGGCGTTGAACTTGAGGTAATGGATGAGAATTTTATACCTGTAAGCCAAGGTGACGTTGGGAGATTAGCCATTTGGCCCGAATGTCCTTCTATGGTGAGTGGATATTGGGGAGATACACAAGCTTATAGAAGCATGTTTGTAAACGGATGGTATGTTACACCAGTCTATGTACGTGTGGACACAGATGGCTACTTCTGGTATTGTGGCGAACGTTGAATCTTACACATAAATCTAGCTAAATATACTGATGAAGTGATGGGAGAATACAATGAAGGTAAATTGGTTTCACTTGATGCCCTATAGATATTTACCAGAAGATTTCGAGGATAAATACAGGAGTGTCTGGGTCGATGTTCCAAGCCATCTTTTTGATCCTGTAAAAGCTCACCAATTATATAACGAATATTTAGACGAAATGGAGTATGCAGACCAGGTTGGATTCGATGGTATATGTTGTAACGAGCATCATAATAATGCATATGGAATCATGCCTTCCCCAAATATAACCGCAGCAACTTTAACTAGACGTACATCCAATGCGGCGATAATCATTTTAGGTAACAGCCTAGCGTTATATAACCCTCCCATAAGAGTAGCTGAAGAATTTGCGATGCTGGATTGCATAAGTGGAGGAAGAATTGTTGCTGGATTCCCCTTGGGTACTACAATGGATACCAATTTTGCGTATGGTCAAAATCCTACGACGTTACGAGAGAAATATTACGAGGCTCATGACCTAGTGTTGAAAGCATGGACTGAACCGGAGCCTTTTGCATTCAATGGGAAGTATAACCAACAACGTTATGTAAATATTTGGCCTAGGCCTTTACAGAAGCCT
>CAYSLK010000031.1:0-4867 GCA_964431885.1 uncultured Dehalococcoidia bacterium
GCAAGACGTTATTGTGGTCTAGTGCGCTGACTTGGCCAACCGATGCGAAACATTCGCTTAGCACATTTCTCATTTCTCCGGAAGGCAACCTTAGAAGGGTATATTTTCCTTCTTTCGCAAGCAACTGGGCAGCCACACCTGCACTTCTAACGATCTGCCCACCTTTGCCTACCTTCAACTCTATGTTATGAACCATTGTTCCCGATGGCATGTTCTTTAATGGCAACGCATTTCCAATTCGTATTTCTACGTTTTCTCCCGCCACTATACTGTCACCCACTGTCAATCCATTGGGAGCAAGGATGTAGCGCCAGTCACCATCAGGATATTTGATTAGTGCTATTCGTCCAGATCTATTAGGATCGTATTCAATTGTGGCAACGGTGCCCGGCACGTCCTTTTTATCACGCCTAAAGTCTATTATACGAATTCTTCTCTTGTGTCCGCCTCCCCTATGCCGCACTGTAATACGGCCTTTCGAATTACGCCCGCCCTTTTTCTTCAGTGGGAGAACGAGAGATTTCTTAGGCTGTCTTTGCGTTATATCATCAGTGCTCTGGAGGACTAAACCTCTTTGTCCCGGGGTAGTCGGCTTACGTGTTTTTAGTGCCAAATTAAACCCCCTCGAAAATAGTTATTGTATTACCTGGAGCCAGCCTGACAATCGCTTTCTTCCAAGGCCTATGTGAGACTATTCGTGGCCCAAATCGTTTACGCTTCGATTTTACGGTCATAGTATTGACGTGCAATACTTGGACGTCGAAAGCTTCCTGTACGGCGATTTTTATCTGATGTTTGGTCGCCTCAGGAGAAACCTCAAAAGTGTACTTGCCACTGTCTTGCATAGAGACGCTTTTCTCCGTCACTATAGGCTTCCTAAGGATTTCTAGAGGTTCTATTGCCCTACGTCTCATTGTTCTTCTACTCTCGATTTCCGTCGTGTAAAGGGTCCGCCCCAGAGAGCTTCAGCTCTACGGATCGACTCTAAAGTCATAATCAGTGTTTTGTTGTTTAAAACATCAACAGTGTTGAGCAGTGAGGCCTCGAGGGTTCTCACTTTGGGAATATTTCGAACTGATCTTAAAAGAGATTTATCTACTCCATCGGCCACAAGTAATATCGAAGGGCCGGCGTCAAGAGTGTCGAAGAGCTTTACCATCCCCTTTGTCTTATATTCTGGGTTATCTATATTATCGAGGACCAGGAGCTGGTCGTCTTGAACCTTACTAGACAGGGTCATAAGTAAGGCTTTACGCCTTAGCCGTTTAGGTGTGTTATGCCTGTAACTTCTAGGTATAGGACCATTTACCACACCACCTCCTCTCCATTGAGGGGCACGAATGGTGCCCGCACGGGCGGCACCTGTCCCTTTCTGCGGCCTTGGCTTAGCTCCACCTCCGGAAACCTGAGATCTCGTTTTGGTTTTGGCTGTGCCTTGGCGAGCATTTGCAAGCTGACCTACCATAACTTGATGAACGACAGAGTGATCAATCGTTACACCAAATACGTCATCACGAACGTCAACGCTTCCAATTAATTTACCATGAGTATTTCTAAGCTTAAGTTTCACAGAATTACTTTCTCCTCGATCCCCTCTTGCTAAGAATAATCAGGGAGTTGCGAGCACCGGGGACAGAACCTTTTACTAGCAGGATGTTTTTCTCAGGATCAGATGACACAACCTCTAAGTTTTTGGCCCTTACGTTAGCATTTCCCATATGACCGGCCATTTTCAGACCTTTAAGAACTCTGCCCGGGGAAGTACCTGCCCCAATAGAACCTGGCGCCCTATGGCGATCTGACTGACCATGTGTCTTCGGACCGCCTTTAAAATGATGTCTTTTAACTCCACCCGCGAATCCTCTACCTTTTGATAACCCAGAGGCATCTATCCTTTCACCGGGTTCGAATATACTTACGTCCACTTGTTCTCCGACTTCAACACCTGACAAATCGCTGGCGGTAAACTCTCTCAGGTATCTAAATAAGGTGTTTACTTTTTTCAAATGACCAGACTTGGGTTTGTTAAGACGAGTTACAGGAATAAAACCAATCTGGACGCTTTCGTAACCGTCATTCTCTTTAGTCTTAATTTGGGTAATTGTACAGGGACCTACTTCTATTGCGGTCACGCAATCAGCCTCTCCAGTGTCTCTAAACACTTTAGTAGTTCCAATTTTCTTTCCGAGTAACCCATTTATGGCCATTACTATGATTTCCCCTCTATAATTTTATGGAAATATCTACTCCGGCAGGAACACTTAGCCTTGTTAGCGAGTCGATGGTTTTTGCTGTCGGCTCTAAGATATCCACCAAACGGTTGTGGGTCCGCAACTCAAAATGCTCTCTAGAATCTTTATCCACGTGAGGCGAACGAATGACGCAGAAACGTTTGATTGTGGTGGGTAAGGGCACGGGGCCGGAAACACGTGCGCCCGTACGCTCAGCCGCCTCGACTATTTGTCCTGCAGACTGATCCAGTATCTTGTGGTCAAATGCCTTCAGAATAACTCTGATTTTCTGCTTGTTCACCATTACTTACTTTTACCTTCGATCGTTAGATCCCATTATGGTACTTTTATTAATCCCGACCATCAACTTCCACAGATTGAGGTGCTTGTTCATAACCATTGAACTCCATGGTGTAACTAGCCCTTCCCTGGGTCAAGGACCGCAGGGCACTAGCATAACCGAAACTTTCACCTAGTGGAAGAAGCGACTTACAGACCTGTGTGTCTCCTTGACCTTCAATATTCTTTATCTCGGAACGCCGTCTGCCCAAGTCCCCGAGTACGTCACCCAAAAATTCTCCGGGCGTGATAACTTCCAGGAACATAACCGGCTCTAAGAGGACCGGACGAGCTTTCTTTAAGACATCTTTTGTAGCCATGGACCCAGCAATTTGAAACGCTAACTGAGACGAATCAACATCATGGTAGCTTCCGTCAATCAATGTCACCTTGACATCAACGACAGGATAGCCTGACAGCGGCCCAGTGTTAAGTGCTTGCCTCACACCCTTTTCTACAGCCGGTATATATTCTTGGGGAATTGACCCCCCTCTGATTTTGGTTTCAAATTGTATACCAGCTCCGTTTTCAATAGGCTCTATCTCTATAATCACATGACCATATTGACCATGCCCGCCTGACTGACGAACAAAGCGAGTCTCCATTTTTGCGGTTGACCTAATAGCTTCACGGTAGGCTACCTTTGGTATCCCCACGTTGCCTTCAACACCAAACTCACGATTCATTCTATCAACCAGTATTTCCAGATGTAGTTCACCCATACCAGACATAACCGTTTGTCCGGTCTCCTGATCATAGTTAACGATGAACGTTGGGTCTTCATCAGTCAATTTGGCGAGACAATCTATGAGTTTATCTTGGTCTGCACGCGATTTTGGTTCAATTGAAACAGATATCACAGGTTCTGGGAAGGTTATCGTCTCGAATACTAATGGGAATTCCCGATTACATATAGTGTCCCCAGTAGAGGTTTCCTTTAACCCCACAGCAGCTGCTATCTCACCGGCACCTACCTCGTCTAAATCTTCTCTCCTGTCAGCGTGCATTTGCACTATACGACCTAATCGTTCATTCTTTCCGGTTGTTGCATTGAAAACTAAAGCTCCTGTTTTCGCTGCTCCAGAGTATACTCGGAAGTATACAAGACGACCGATAAATGGATCAGACACTGTTTTAAAAGCAAGAGCCGAAAACGGTGCATCCACGTCTGCTTCCCTGGAAACATCTTCTCCAGTTTTCACGTCCTTACCTACAACTGAAGGAACATCTAACGGGGAAGGAAGGTAGTCCCCTATTGCGTCCAAGAGATTTGGTACGCCTTTGTGTTTAAGCGCGCTACCGCAGACGGCAGGCACTATTTGATAGTTAATGGTTGCCTTCCTAAGGGCGCCCTTTATATCGTCTTTGGTTATTTCACCATCATCCAAGTACTTGAGCATGATATCGTCATCTGTTTCGGCAATTTTCTCGATTAAAACTTTTCGATGAATGCTTGACTCCTCCAAAAGTTCCTCAGGTATAGGACCTTCTTGAGCAGGAACACCAGCGTCCTCAGAAAATATGAAGGCCTTTTCCTCTACCAGATCCACAACTCCGATGAATGCATCCTCCGATCCTATAGGTATCTGTACAGGCACCGGATTAGCCTTCAAACGATGAGTTATTTTATCTATGGTGCGATGGAAGTCTGCTCCCACCCGGTCCATTTTGTTAATAAAGCAGATTCGCGGCACGTTGTATCTATCAGCTTGTCTCCAAACTGTCTCTGATTGAGGCTGCACGCCAGCAACAGCGTCGAAAACCACCACGCCCCCATCCAGTATCCTGAGACTCCGTTCGACTTCAGCCGTAAAGTCGACGTGGCCAGGAGTGTCGATAATGTTGATGGTATTCTCTTTCCATTCTGCGGTAGTTGCGGCAGAGGTAATAGTGATGCCACGTTCTCTTTCTTGGGCCATCCAGTCCATTACTGCCGTCCCTTCATCCACTCCACCAATTTTGTATATACGTCCAGCGATATATAAGACACGTTCAGTTACGGTAGTTTTACCTGCATCTACGTGTGCTATAAAACCTATATTTCTTATATTAGCTAATCTAGATTTAGTAGAGACCATTTAACATTACTCTTTACAGACTTACACGCCTACCATCGATAGTGAGCGAAGGCCCTGTTTGCTTCTGCCATCCTATAGAGATCTTCTCGTCTTTTTACCGCAGTCCCCTGCCCCCTCGAAGCTTCTAATAATTACTGCGCAAGCTTTTCACACATTGGCTTGCCAATTCTTGAGCGAGCAGCTACTACGAACCACCTCATGGCTAATGCCACTCGCCGC
>CAYSLK010000032.1:0-10149 GCA_964431885.1 uncultured Dehalococcoidia bacterium
GATAGTGAATATAAGTCATGAACAAGCTAATCCCATATAGACTTATTGTCAAGAGTTTGAGACCTATATTGTAAATTAGGCACTGATATAAATCCATTCTGTACTCAGGATATTTAGAAAAACTCACACTAAGTGGTTCAACCTCATAGATTGCATAAATGATGGGCTTTGTCAGTTTTTCATGCATAGCGGTAACAAGTGTGTTTTTTATACTGTCAATTTTAATTAGAGTGGTTCGATGAAGGGGTATTGTCTATAATAGGTAGTCAGAGCTTTAATTGTTGTATAGAGAAGTAAGAATATGTCATTACTTGTAGGAATAGATACAGGCGGAACATTTACAGATTTTGTTTTGTATGATCAAAAGTCTCGTAGGATAATTCGCTATAAATACCCATCAACTCCTCACAATCCTTCTGAAGCCCTTCTCAAAGGGCTTGAAACACTTTTTGATAATGAGAAGTTAAAGCCAGGAGAAATAGAAAAACTGAATCATGGTACCACGGTTGCAACAAATGCTTTATTGCAGGATCGGCTACCGGATATAGGAATGATAACGACACGTGGCTTTAGAGACATTTTGGAGTTAGGTAGGCAACGTAGGCCTCATTTATACAATCTTGATATCGATAAACCAAAATCACCGGCGCCTAGGCGCTTTCGCTTTGAATTGAATGAACGTATTGATGCCGATGGCAATATACAAACAAAACTAGATCAAGAAGAACTTAATGACATAATTGCTAATTTGAGATCATCCAATGTTCCCGCTATAGCTGTTTGCTTGCTGCATTCATATAAAAACCCAAGTCATGAAATAGCCGTGAGAGATACACTTAGCAAGTTGTTGCCTGGATCTTTGGTTTCAATTTCCTCAGAGGTAATGCAAGAATTTAGAGAATTCGATCGCTTTTCATCAACTGTTTTGAATGCTGCATTATTGCCTGTCATGCGTGGATATTTGGATGAACTGAGCAATCGAACTAGGAGTTTCGGTATATCTAGCCCTCCGCTAATCTGCAGCTCGTACGGATGCAATGTGTCTATTGAAACAGCTAAAGAAATGCCAATAACGACTATGGTATCTGGTCCTAGTGCTGGAGTGGTGGGGGCCGTTGCCATAGGACACTCAGCTGGCTTCAATAATCTTATTACTCTAGACATGGGTGGAACCAGTACAGACGTATGCTTAATACAAGACAGTTCACCCCTTATATCGAGACAACGGGAGATTGGAGGCTGGCCAGTGACAGTACCCTCAGTCGATGTGTTGTCTATTGGTGCCGGAGGAGGGAGCATCTTATGGCTTGACGAAGGTGGATTTCTTCAAGTTGGCCCTAAGAGTGCAGGAGCCGTTCCCGGACCGGTGTGCTACAACCTTGGAGGAGACCGTCCTACGCTGACTGATGCTAATGTCTTGGCTAGGAGACTGAACCCAGAGATAAACTTGGGCGGAGTGTTAAAATTAACTCCAGAGTTAGCCGAAAGATCTATAAAGAAGTTAATTGCAGAGCCTCTTGGTTTTGATACTAATAAAACACTCGATGGGATATTCAAAGTTCTGAATAGTAACCTCCTTAGAACCGTCAGGGCTGTTTCAGTGGAACGAGGTTATGATCCGAGAGAATGTGCGTTGGTGGCCTTTGGTGGCGCTGGACCACTTCATGCAACACAGCTTGCCCAAGAAATAGGTGTCCAAACTGTACTTATTCCAGAAAGCCCGGGTGTTTTGTGCGCGTTAGGACTTCTGATGGCTGATATTAGAGGAGAATTTAGTCAATCAAATATACTTATGCCCACATACGGGAATAACGAAAAGAACAAAACTATTATCCATTCTATAAGAAAGGTCTTTCAACAACTTGAACGCCAGGCAATAAGGTGGCTTGAGATCGAGAAAATTAATAAAGATGAAGCATCAATTCATAGAACTATTGAAGCTAGGTATGTAGGCCAAGGTCATGAGATATCAATTGAAGCAGATAACTTTTTAGAAGACCCTAAGGATATAGATGGATTAATAGATAAATTCCACGCCGCTTACGAGGATAAAAACGGATACTTTTCTCCCAAAATGTCTGTGGAGTTTGTTCATTTCCGGCTGCAACTTATTGCACCGGGCCCTAGGCCCAATATTGTGAAAATTCCTGCTGGTGATGGAAACTATAGCAGGGCTGTATACGAGTCCAGAGAGGTTTATCTAGGAGACACTTATGAATTCCAGGACTGTCCAGTTTATTTGCGATCTAAGCTTCTACCGGATGATCGATTTAATGGACCCGCTATCATTGAACAAATGGATTCTACAACACTAGTGTTACCTAACCAGGAAGTATATGTGGATGAACGATTAAATCTAATAATTAACGTTAATTCAATCTGAAAAGTTATTTGGAGTACTAATGCAATCTTCCGGCAAAGTTGATCCAATTCTTACAGAAGTTGTGGCCAATCACTTACTCTCTGTTTCAGAAGAGATTGGTCTTACAATGATTCGAGCTGCTCACTCACCTAATATAAGAGAGAGACGGGACTGTTCGACTGCTATATTCGACGTGAACGGTCAAATTATTGCCCAGGCCCCGTATATCCCGATGCATTTGGGCTCAATGGTAGGGTTAATAGGTGAGGTGTTAAAACACGTACCGTTACAAGAACTCAAATCCGGGGACATTTTTATAGCCAACGATCCATATAACGGGGGTGGGGCGCATCTTCCTGACATAACGTTAGTATCACCTGTCTTTTATGAGGGTAAATTAGTCGCATTTGTTGCCGATATAGCTCATCATGCGGACGTGGGAGGTATGGTTCCTGGCAGTGAGTCGGCGGCATGCACGACAATATATCAGGAGGGTCTACGCATGTCGCCAGTGCCCATTAATTCAGCTTTAGGAGAAAAAGATCCGGTAATACAGCTTATTATGCTAAATAGTCGTACACCGGAGGAAAGATTGGGTGATCTGCAAGCTCAAATAGCGGGGCTGCACGTCGGAGTTCGAAGATTGCAGGAGGTTTATGATAGATTTGGTAGTCAAAATGTATCTTCTTCAACGGAAGAATTTCTAAATTATAGTGAAAGGAGAATGAGGAACCTCATAAAAAACCTCAATAAAGGGACCTTTGTCTTTGAGGATTATTTGGATAATGATGGTTTTAACAGCGATCCAATTCTAATAAAATGTACCGCATCAGTTCTAGATGATGAGATCATATTGGATTTCAAAGGTACTGATAAACAAATGGCCAGTGGCAAGAACATTCCAATGGTAGCTACATTGTCTGTGGCATATTGTTTAGTAAAAATGCTTATTGACCCCGATATTCCTGCTAACACCGGAACGTACAGGAGCATTAAGGTTTACGCTCCTGAAGGATCCGTCGTGAATCCAAAACAACCAGCTGCTGTTGGAGCTAGGGCGATAAGTTGTGGAATATTAGGAGATGTTATAGCGGGTGCCCTTATGCAAGCACTTCCACAAAGAGCTTTGGCGTCTTCTGGTCCTCATTCACTGAGTACTTTCGCTGGAACTGATAATGTTCGGCACCGTACTTTTGTGGATTATGAAACTGTTGCTGGAGGGTACGGAGCTCGCTCATATCGTGATGGAATGGACGCAGTTAGAATTCACGCATCTGGTGCCGCCAATCTCCCAGTAGAAAGTTTGGAATTAGCTTATCCGATGCAAGTGATAAGATATGAACTCATCCAGGATGGAGGGGGCCCTGGTGTCTTCAGAGGCGGACTACCAGTAAGAAGGGATACAAAAATGCTAACAGACGACGGGACTCTGTCAATGTCGGCTGATAGGCAGAGTATGTCTGCTAATGGATTGAACGGCGGCCTGTCCGGTAGGCCCGGTAGATTCGTTTTGAATCCCGATACAATTGATGAGAAGATACTCCCTTCTGTGGGTACAGGCATACCTCTTCAAATAGGAGACGTTGTGAGTGTTTGCACACCGGGTGGAGGTGGCTACGGTGATCCTCTCAGTAGAGAAGCAAGTGCAGTATTTCAAGATGTATTGGATGGCCGCGTATCTGTTGAGGAATCAGAGAGAAGTTATGGTGTAATCATTAGAGGAGATGTTCTCGATCAAGAGGCTACAATAATCAGAAGAAATAAAATCAAAGACGAAAGGTAGTGATTACGAGGTTTCCACCCTGCCTATTATCTTGATAGATAAGACAATGCTTGGTCTAGTTGGAATAAAGAGTAGCGAATTGAGAATTTAACAAGGAAGGAGCAGTAGCATGGAAACTGTAGGGTTTATAGGACTTGGGAACTTAGGATCTCCGATGGCCCAGAATATTCAGAGACAGGGATACCAGATGGTCGTTTACGATATACAAGAAGGGGCTACAAAACTCATGTTGGAGAGAGGCGCAAGGCTAGCTGATTCACCCCGTCAAGTCGGGGAATTTAGTGATGTTGTCTTTACGTCACTACCGGGCCCTAGTGAGGTGGATGAAGTAGCCTTAGGTCCTGGAGGTATAATTGAAGGAATTAGACCAGGGAGTGTATATATAGATCTGTCCACTAGTAGACCTTCTTTGATCCGCCATATAGGGAAACAATTTGCTCAAAAAGGCGCAGAAGTTATAGATGCACCGGTATTTGGCGGTCCCAGTGATGCAGAAGTCCATTATATGATTGTAATGCCCAGTGGAGACAGGAATGTATACGAGAAATTGTTGCCAGTATTTGAAGCTTTTGCGGACAAAGTTGTATACCAGGGTGACCTTGGCCAAGGCAGCGTCTGTAAGCTAGTTTTAAATATGATGACGCTAAGTGTCAGGCAGGTTGCGGCGGAAGGTCTATCTCTGGGTATTAAATCTGGTCTTAATTTGTCGGCGCTCATGGAAGCGGGAAGTAGAGGAGTTTTAGCCACCCAGGCTGATCTGTTGAACGAAACAGTTTTTTCAGGGGATTTTGACACGGCAGGATTTCGTCAAGCGTTGTCCAGAAAGGATCTTGGATTGGCCACTGAATTGGGAAAGGAAATGAACGTTCCTTTGCCTGTGGCAAATATTGTGGAGCAAATAGCAATTCAGTGTACAAATAAAGGATGGGCAGATAAAGGTACTCAAGTAATATATCGTTTACAGGAAGAAGCATCAGGTATAAAGATGAGGTTGCCTTAATCCTACACGGGTCAATAATCTGATTTTATTACCATTATCATATTACAAATAATCTCCCAATTTCAGGATATTGATTCTGTAGATTGACAGCGCGAACATACTGGTGGTAGGGTCTGTGGGTCCCACGAAGCACGTGGAAATTACGACATCGAGTTTAAATTTATGATTATAGTGAGCAAGGGAATAGAATGAATACAATTGAAGCCGTGGCCCGAGTATTGAAAATCGAAGGGGTAGAATGGATATCTTGTTATCCTTCAAATATCCTGATTGAAGCGGTAGCCAAAGAAGGTATCCGGCCCGTAATGTTTAGACATGAACGAGGAGCTATCATGGCGGCTGATGGTTACAGTCGTACGAGTGATAGGCAACGTTTTGGAGTGGTAATAACTCAGGCTCAGGCAGGAGCAGAGAACTCAATGGGAGGTATAGCCCAGGCTTATGCTGATAACATACCTATTTTGTGGCTTCCCGCAGGCCCCCCTATGAACCAGGTTAGTGTACGACCTAATTTTTCTGCGATTCAAAATTACAAGGGAGTAACAAAAACTGCAGAATCGATTACACGACCTGATCAGGTATCCAATATCATGAGAAGAGCTTTTCATGCTTTAAGAAATGGAAGACCTGGACCGGTCGTAGTTGATATACCGGCAGATGTTGGTCCGGAAAATGTTCCAGATTCGGCATTTAATTATCATTCACCGAAGGCTTTCCTTCAGGCTCCTTCGTACGACGATGTTAAAGATGCAGTTAATGCTCTTCTAGAGGCAAAAAACCCAGTTATATGGTCTGGAGCTGGTGTACTTTTCTCTGGTGCAACCAGTGAATTAAAAGAATTGGCAGAACTTCTCGAAGTTCCCGTGTTTTGTACTATGCCGGGTAAGTCCTCATTTGATGAACGGCATCCTTTGTCTCTTGGTGCTGGGAGCGGAGCTACTACTTTAGCAGCACATAAATGGCTAAAGGAATGTGATTTAGTGTTCGCACTTGGATCCAGTTTAACTAGAACAAGCTATGGTCAGTCGATTCCACCTGGTAAAATAATAATACAAAATACTGACAGTATAGATGACATAAATAAGGATGAATCGATAAATATCGGATTGCCGGGTGATTGTAAACTCACCTTAAAATTGGTTATTGATGAAGTAAAATCAAGGCTTGGGAAAAATGGTCAAAAAGAACGGATTAACATAGAAAGGGACATATGCGAAGTAAAGGATAAATGGATGCAAGAATGGAGTCCATTATTATCGTCTGACGAAATACCTATAAACGCATATAGGGTTATAGGTGATATCAACAAGACTCTGGACTGGGAAAATAGTATAGTCACCCATGATGCGGGAGCTCCCAGAGATTCGATAATGCCTTTTTACACTGCTACTGTACCGCACAGTTATGTAGGGTGGGGAAAAACCACACATCTTGGATTTGGGATACCGCTTATGATTGGTGCTAAATTAGCTCACCCGGACAAGTTTTGCTTAAATCTTATGGGTGATGGAGCCTTCGGAATGTCTGGACTGGACATAGAAACTGCTGTGCGTAGCGGTGCTTCTATTACGACAGTCGTTTTAAATAACGGTGGAATGGCTACTTATCCCGGAGGCTATCCAGTGGCAAGAGAGCGATACGGTGTCACGCATATGAATAGCGATTATGCAAAGATCGCCGAAGGTATGGGGGCGATTGGTATTACTGTGAAAAGACCAAATGAAATGGTCGGGGCTCTTGAGGATGCTCAAAAGTTAAACGCTGAAGGACAGACAGTTTTAATAGACGTCCATTCAAATATGGAAGGACGCAGATCTCAGTGGTGATGATAAGTGGAAGAATGATAATACACAATTGATGGTAGTCCAACTCTAATCTGGAGATGAAATGAAGCCTAATAAGATCAGAGAGAACCTCAACAAATCTCAACCTACTCTTAGTACTCACATCCATAGTACTTGGATGCCTTCGATTGAAGCCCTGGGCCATACAGGAATATATGATTATGTTGAATTTGTAGCAGAATATGGGACATTCGATCTACATGATCTTGACAATATTTGCAGGACGGCTGAACTTTATAATATGGGATCTATGATTAAAGTGGATCAGAGCCACCAGCTTTTTTTAGCCCAACGGGGAATTGGAGCCGGATTCAATAGCGTATTGTTTACAGACTGTCGTACTGTCGAAGATGTGAAGGAATGTGTGAGAATAGTTCGACCAGATACTCCCCACGATGGAGGGTTATATGGTGTTGCAACACGTCGTAATACTTATATGGGATATGGTGGCTCTCCTGACTACGTCCAATCACTAAGAGACGTGGTAGTGGCGATCATGATTGAAAAACAGTCGGCAGTCTCAAACCTAGAAGAAATATTATCTGTCCCAGGTATTGATATGATTCAGTGGGGTGGTAGTGACTACTCCATGAGTATAGGTAAACCTGGTGAGCGTAATCATCCTGATGTAATTAGAGCGCGCAACAAAGTATTCGAAACCTCACTCAAATTTGGTATACAACCTAGAGCAGAAATAAATAGTCCTAGTGAGGCTGATACGTATCTTGAAATGGGAGTTCGTCATTTTTCTTTGGGCACAGACATAAATATTCTCCATGATTGGTGGAAAGAGAATGGAGATCATTTGAGAGATCTTCTATCTACAGCAGATTAAGAAGCGGATCTTAATATCGGTAGATTTAGTACATTTCGTTGTTTGTATTTTGTCCCAATAGGAATTGTCCAGCTGTATCGTAATGGGTTAATCGCCCTTGGATTTGTTGCGTGATTGCGTGTATGTCTTGAAATCGGCGTTGAATGGGATTTTTAGTAAAAATGGCATTAGAGCCAGAAAGGTTATAGGCGACGTCAATAACTTGAGCGGATGTCCTTATGGCATGTGTGCTGGCTAGTCGTAACTGAATACGCTGGTGTAAAGTTAAAGGCTGCTTACTTTTAGCGCCATTCCATAAAGATAATACACTGTTATCAAGGAATGCCTGAGATGCCCGCCAAGATGCCTCCGATTTGCCGATTTCCCGGTGTGTGGTGGAGGTATTAGCGAGTAAGAGGTCTGTCTTACCGGGTGTTTTTATTGATGATAATTTGATAGCTTCTCGTAATCCCGAATAAGATAAGCCAAGTGCCACTGTAGCAAACCCCGAGGCGAATAGTAAAACTGTAGGTATGTGATAGAGTGGATTATCGATCCAAGGAGCGTCTTCTGGTCCAAAAGTATGGTTGTTTGGAACAAAGAGATCTGTCGCTTTGAAACTAAAACTGCCCGTTCCTCTAAGTCCGTTTACTTGCCAGGTATCTATTAGAGAGACGTTTTGCTTTGGGATTAACATGGTTCGGTGGGTTTGAGATTTCTTTGATAAGCTAGACTGATTACATGATTCCTGTATAGGAGCCAATGCTGCGACCCATGTAGAGTGACGGCATCCACTGCTGAAATTCCAGCGCCCTGAAAGGTTGTATCCTCCTTCCACTATTGTTGCGTAAGCTGAATCATCAGGAGGACCATTGGACACTACAGCTCGTTTATCTTTCCAAATCGTCTGAGCTATTTCTTCAGGCATTCTTGCGGAATTTGTTGCAAATACGTTGTTCTGGTTAATACACCATGCAGTACTACCATCGACTTGAGCAAACACATTCAGTATTTTCAGGTAATTAATAAAATCCAGTTCGAAGCCATCCAGTGACTTAGGGATCAGTAATCTAAAAAACTTTTTGTCGGCTATTTCGTTAGAGATTTCATCAGGCAATGCCCTTTCTTTGTCAATATCATCCACTAGGGGAAATATCTTATCAGCCAAATTATGAGCAGTGTCTAGGAGATACTCAAATATTTTCGTCATATTGTCGCTTCCTGAGATTATGAGTCTTGCGAGTAGATCGGAAAGTTGTGATACTTAAAACTTGGTTAGTTTGAACAGATTTGGTGAAATTATACGAATATATAATCTCGTTACAAGTGAGATTAAAGTAAATAGCAGATCATAGGCACAGGGACAAATTAATTTAATACCAGTCGAAGTTTCTATAGATTGGTTAGGTAATTCCTTTCGTAAATTTGAATTCTGTGACGATTACTCTCAGTAACATACAAACTGTTATTCTCGTCTAATTTAACCGAGCTTGGTCCCCAAAAAAACTTTTCTGTATGAGCAGATTCCTCATGAGGATCTGCATTGAATTGGGTTAGGTCGGGTTCTAGGTCAGAGACAGATCTTGCGTCGGCTTCTTCCACATTGGTTTCAAGGAATTCTTTTGCCCACTTGGAAACTGTGGCGGAACCTCTTAATTTAGCAATAAAATTCCCGTCACAATCTAGAATTTGTACTCTTTCGTTACCCCAGTCTGCAATATAAATGTATCCTTCCATATCAATAGCAACACTAGAGGGTCTGTTGAATTGTCCGTCGGCGTTACCTGAAGAGCCGAAATAACGTAGGAAGTCACCTTCAGGAGAAAATTTTTCTATGCGATCATTACGCCAGTTAGCAACGTAGACATTATTGAATTTATCCAGAGAAAGACCCCAAGGTAGGTCCAGTTGACCGTCTTTAGAGCCCTTAGAGCTAAAGTGGTTTAGATATTCTCCGTCTTTAGTAAATTTTTGAATCCGATGGTTCCCGTGATCGGCAATATACAAATTGTCATCAGTATCGAAAGCCATTCCCGATGGCCCTCTAAAATGTCCTATTTTATCGCCAGGTTTTCCCCAATGAGTGATTGATTTACCTGTTTTATCGAATATATTTATTCTATTCGTATATTCATCACTGATGTAAATGTTATCGTCTCTGTCTATTGCTATCGCTGATGGCCATATGAATTGACCATATCCCTCGCCGTGTTCTCCAAACACACCATAAAATTGGCTATCCGTATCAAATGAAGTTACTCTGCGTGTGCGTAGGTCACCTGGATGTCCTCTGTTAACAGTAAACAATTTACCATTTCTAGCGATCGCTGTATCTGAGGGAAACAT
>CAYSLK010000033.1:0-14601 GCA_964431885.1 uncultured Dehalococcoidia bacterium
CCAGTGCTGATGCGGAACCCACTTTCCAGTCTCATCAAGTTTTTAAGAGCCTTTCTAAGCGTATCGATCATCAAATCCAGTTGTTAGATAGTCTTGTAGAAAGTGATATATCGACCTATATTGATTTACTGAACGACTTGGACATTTCTCCTATAACTGTGCGCTAAGTAGAATGATTGTAACGCGTAGTTTTCTTTATATAACTACTGCTGATTTTCTGGTCCGCTCAGCATATCAGATGGGAAAAACTCCCCTTTTACCTGTATTTGCTGCCTCTCTCGGCGCTGGAGAAGTCATGTTGGCTTCCATAGTTTCAGTCTCAGTTTTTACAGGCCTGTTGTTTAAACCTTTGATAGGGATTTTATCAGATCTCTGGGGACGACGAGTTTGGATCTTGATTGGAACTGCATTCTTTATAATAATGCCATTTACTTATAGATTTATTCAGACTCCTGACCAGCTCCTAATGATTCGATTAATTCATGGATTAGCGACAGCCATATATGGACCGGTCACCTTAGCATTTGTATCGGAACAAGGGAAACTTCACCGCGCTGAACGTTTATCATGGTTTTCATTAGCGAGAAATTCGGGATATGTTATAGGACCCGCTGTTGCGGGTTGGTTACTGTTATCTTTTGATCCTGTGGCTGTGTTTACTATCATAGGCTTACTTAGTAGTTTCGCACTGATTCCGGTGCTGCTGCTGAAGGATAAATCACCTTCTAACTCGGTAAAAAAACAGTCTTTAACAAAGCATACTGTATCGTCTTTAATTACTGGAGGAAAGACGCCAGCTGTATGGATGGCTGGTGGAATGGAGGCAGTTGTGTTTATAGCTATCTACGCGACAAAGACATTTATGCCAATCTTTGCTTTGTCAGCTGGCGTTAACCTGATGTGGATAGGTGCATTTTTCGCTATCCAGGAGGCGTCCCATATAATAATTAATCCAATTGGTGGCAAGTTGGGTGATCGGTTTGGTTATCTGAACGTTGTACCATTTGGAATGCTTATACTTGCATTATCATTGTCTCTATTGGTGTTAGTTAATACAATCTTGCCGTTGATTACCATTGCTGTCTTTATCGGAGTTTCTCAGGCACTGGTTTTTCCGTCAACGATCGCATTAGTTGGAACTCAAATTAAGGAAAAGAATGTCGCTACTGGCATGGGGTTAGTCGGGACAATGAAAAATTCCGGTAAAATTGGTGGTCCCGTACTGGCAGGTTCGTTGATCCACTGGCTAGATTATCCAACTACCTTCCAAATAATAGGCGCAGTATTGTTAGTTAGCGCGGCATTATTATGGACTTTCAGGTGTTCAATCTATAATACAAGCGATCAAGAGAAATTGTTAATAGGGAGGGACTGAACCTCAGTTTTTTGAAGTATCTTTTTTGTGTCCGGATATACAAATTAAGGAGTTTAAGACTCTAGTGGATTTTCAATTCATTCCTGAGTACTTCAATGTTGAAATCTTTTAACGCGACACCTTCTATAATCTTTATACTAGCAAGAGATCTGGATTCGAAATATAGCAATGTCTGCCCTATTAAAAAAAGAGGTGCGAGCAAAGTACTTATGATTACTCCGCCTATGATAGGAATCAAGCCCAGCGTATATTGGAATAGCATATTGATAGCGAATCCTAAAATGAATATTGCTAGTAAGACGATGAATGTCTTCCACCAACTATCGCTTGTCAGTATCGAACTTCTAGAGAAAATAAATCTCTTATTAGTTTGGATGAGACTGTTATCTCCTTCCAATACAATGATTTGAAATATGAAGTTCCATCTTACAGCTAGGTAGATTACTACCGGGATACCGATTAAACTAAATACTGGGAGCGCGGCTAGCAAAATCAGTAAAAAGATTACGAAAGATACAATTACCAGACTCTTGAGCCTGAATTTGATAGCGTACCCATAGGCTCTATTCACACTTATAGGTTTTCGTATAGTCTGCTCCGCAATTGCATGGATTAATGCTCCTATACGTAGACTCGTTGCTATCAGCCAAATAGGACCTATAATTAATCCGAATCCTAACAGAGTTATCATATTCTCTTGGCAAGCAGAGATGAGATGGTTAAGAGCTATCTCTGGCGACATGTCGATTAAACCTAAAGAGGCATCCATCCAAAGATCTAGTTCATCTTTTATACGAGACAAAGCCACTCGCGAATATATCAAACCCACAACGAAGAGAGGGATTTCTACAATTGCACTTATAATCAAAAACCCCTTGAAATTTGTAACATAGATTCTGAATGTGGCCCATATAATTTCGGTTAGGCCTCCAGGCAGTAAAACGTTATTAGACCCGAGTATGTTTGATGATTGCTGCTCACTCATTTTTATTCACGTGGTGTATTTTAAAGCATGTATGTTTATTCTAATATTGTCCCTAAACTATTATGTGTGGAGCCGAAACATTATAATAGATATATTTATGTCAATTATATTCCAAATAAAAGATTCTTAGATCCATCGAGAATCATTCTCAAGAACTGCGCCTTATTTTGTGATGAAGAATTGAAATGTTGTAGGATATGTCGATACGGTTGCCCTTGAAGGAATTGCCGTGGGTAGTAGTGGAGCAGAGGTTTCAGTGGAAAAATTGAGATTTAATTGGAGAACACTAAGAGGAATTACTAGTGCATTGCCCGGAACGGGAGGAGTTATTAGAACAAAACTAGAAGACTTCAAAGTCACAGAAATACCTAGTTATTTTCCTTGTGGGTCTGGATCATTTCTGTACGCTCTAGTAGAGAAGAAGGGATTAAATACGAAAGATTTAATCCAATATTTGGTCAAATTCGGGGTTCCCGCAAAGGAAGTTGGTGTTGCAGGTCGTAAAGACAAGAATGCTATCACGAAACAATGGCTGAGCGTTCCAGATAATAATGAAGATGCATTGACAGGGTTAAATGAACTCACAGGAGTTCGAATCCTAGAAATGACTAAGCATAGAAACAAGTTAAAAGTTGGGCATCTTGCCGGGAATCATTTTGAAATACGGGTTAGACATCCGGTTGATAGGTGGATTGATATTGTTTATGAGAATATTGCTTACATAAAAAAACATGGTTTGCCAAATTACTATGGCCCTCAGAGATTTGGACGATACGGAGATAATGCTGTCAATGGTTTCAACTTGCTTTTTGGGGACCTAACATTGGGTGATCGTTCACTAAGTCGATATTTTATCAATTCTCTGCAGTCTCAGGTTTTCAATTGTATACTGAAAAGACGTATTGACCTAGGAGTTTTTGATGCCGTCGTTTCAGGTGACAGAGCGCAAAAACACGATACTGGAGGAATGTTCGTTATAAGACAAGGACTGGAAGAGATCAACAGAGCGGAAAACCTTGATATAAGTGCCGTTATACCTATGCATGGGAAGAATGTAAAGATTAGCGAAGGACGCGCAGGTGAAATCGAAACTGAAATATTTAATGATTTAGGATTCCGTGAGGATGTTTTTAGCAAGGTTAGCGGAAGTAGACGAATTAGTCGTATTCGTCTCGGAGAGGTATCAATTATCCCCAAGCCCGATGGTTATGTGGCTTCCTTTTTCTTACCAAAAGGAGGTTTTGGAACATGTTTAATAAGAGAACTGACAAAAAGGGATGATGTTTTCTAAGAAAGTAACGCCGGCTAGTATGAACGACGGAGAAAAATATGTGTGTATCGGACTCAAAGCCTAGTATAGGGATCGTATCAGCATCTGATTCACAGTCTAGAGGGATTAGTGAAATCATTCTGAAGAATGGAGGTAAACCTCTTGTCATAAAATCAGATAAGTTTTCTGACGACACCATAGTACACATAGGTGGATTAATTATCGGAGAATTAAACAAATCTGGAACACGGCCGTACAGTCAAGTAAAGCAACTGCTGGCCAATGCCATCAATATCAACATGCCTGTGCTTTGTGTTTCAGAAGGTATACATCTTCTCAATATCATTTTAGGTGGAAAAAACCCTCAGCAAGTGAGTGAACATAGCATATGTGGTGAGAATGGAGAGAGAATCTCCTCATTCCATCATATATACATAAGCCCCGGGAGTAAATTAGCCGCTATTGTTGGATCTGGAGGTTTTGTGCGGGTCAACAGTCGTCACTTAAATGCTCTAAGTAACGCACAAAAATCTCCTTCTCTTTTAGCGTCAGCATATTCGTTGAATGACGGAACTATAGAGGCATTGGAAAGTCCCGATCATGGATGGATCATAGGTGTACAATTTAGCCCAGAAATTCGTAAAGAAATACCCCCTCATTTTGATCGTCTATTCCAATCGCTTGTAGATCGATCTGACGAGTTCATTAACACCTATAAACAGGAATAAGAAGCACCTAAAAAGATGTGGAATAGTCGTAGTATATTGCTATAAAGTGTGTTAACGTGAGCAGTATGCAAGATAGGACTTTCTTTTGCCACATTGCGTGGCCCCGATATACCCTCAAAGTCAAAAAGATTCTTATAAAAAGTGGGCGTATTTTTGCTGATAACATGGGTCCATTATTTTTTTAGATGAACCACAGGAGACTTAAATGGTTGATGAAAAAACAGACTTTGGATATGTGAGACCTACTGATATAGAAGAAGAGATGCGTAGCTCGTACCTTGACTATGCAATGAGTGTAATAGTATCCAGAGCATTGCCAGATGTAAGAGATGGTCTCAAGCCTGTACAGAGACGAATTTTATATGCTATGAGAGGGTTGGGCATGAGACCTAATACCTCTTATAAGAAAAGTGCCAGATTAGTGGGAGAAGTTCTGGGGAAATATCATCCTCACGGCGATTCCGCAGTTTACGAAGCGATGGTTCGTATGGTCCAGTCATGGTCTATGAGGTTACCTCTAGTTGATGGACAGGGGAATTTTGGTAGTGTTGATGGCGATCCTGCCGCTGCAATGCGTTATACTGAATCCAGACTGAGCACTGTATCAGAAGCTATCTTGGCTAATCTAGATCAAGATACAGTGGACTTCATTGATAATTTTGATGGTTCATTACGTGAACCTGTGGTTCTACCCTCAAAACTTCCTAATTTACTGATTAATGGAGCCTCTGGAATTGCTGTTGGAATGGCAACCAATATAGCCCCCCATAATCCGGGTGAGATATGCGACGCCATTATTCATCTTATTGACAAACCTGATTCGACTGTTGAAGATTTGATGCGTTTCGTAAAAGGACCTGATTTCCCGACAGGCGCGACAATCATGGGGCGTGAAGGTATAAAGACTGCCTTTTCGACAGGAAGAGGTCAGGTGATAGTACGGGCTAAGGCTGAAATTGAGGAAACCAAACGTTCCAACAGAATGCAGATCGTTGTTTCAGAGCTTCCATATCAAGTTAATAAATCCAGCTTGGTTAGTAAAATCGCAAGCTTGGTAAAAGATAAGAAAATAGAAGGAATTTCCGAAATAAGGGATGAGTCAGACAGAGATGGAATGAGAGTCGTTATCGAACTACGGCCTGGTGGCCAGCCTAGAATAATTTTGAATCAGTTATATAAATACACTCCAATGCAAAGCTCTTTTTCTTCCAACATGCTTGCTCTTGTTCAAGGCACCCCGAAGGTTATCACTCTAAGAAGAGCCCTACGAGAGTTTATAGAATTTCGCCAAGAAGTAGTAACACGGCGAACCGAATTCGAACTTAAGAAAGCGAAAGAGCGGGCTCACCTTCTAGCGGGTTTACGTATTGCCTTAAGTAATCTAGACGCTGTTATAGAACTTATCAGATCTTCTTCCGATACAGATAAGGCGAGAAGTGGGCTTATGGAGAAGTTTGGACTAGACGAAGTTCAAGCTCAGGCTATCCTTGAAATGCAGCTTCGTAGACTAGCCGCTCTTGAGCGGCAACGACTGGAAGACGAATATCAAGAACTAAGGAAGACCATTGAGGACCTTGAAGGTGTTCTTTCAGATCCAATCAAGATTCTTAAAGAAATCAAGAAAGAAACTCGCGAAATAAAGAAGAAGGTAGGTGAAGCCAGGCGCACCGACATTACAGATGACGCTCATGACCTGAGTAGAGAAGAACTCGAAGTTCATGAACCTATGGTAGTTACTCTCAGTAAAGGCGGATACATTAAGAGAATTAGTGCGAGCACATATAGGAACCAGCATCGGGGAGGCAAAGGCGTTACTAGTATGAACACCCGAGAGGATGATCCGGTTCGTCACATTCTAGTGGTGGATACCCATGATACTCTGCTCTTTTTCACAAATAAAGGGAGAGTGTTTTCCCTAAAAGCTTATGAATTGAGGAATGATGTTTCTCGCAATACTAGAGGAGTACCGATAATTAATGTTATTGCTCTTAACGATATGGAACGTGTAAGCACTATCATAGGTGTTAGCAATCTTCATCAAGAAGATGCGTATTTGGTTATGGCTACACGTAGAGGGAGTATCAAACGCTTAGCTTTGAATGCTATTTCCAGGATACGTAACTCAGGACTGATTATGATGAAATTGAAGGCCAAGGACGAACTGGTAGATACCCGAATGGCTACTGGGGATCAGGATATTATTCTAGTTTCTGAACAGGGACAATCAATTAGATTCCCTGTATCGGCTGTAACCATTCGGCAGAGAGCGGCGGGAGGGGTAAAAGGGATGAATTTACGTCCTAAAGACCGAGTCATGTCAATGGATGTAGGAGGTCCAGATAACAGGCTATTGGTTATTAGTAAACGTGGATACGGAAAATTGACTCCCATTAAGGCATATAGAACTCAAGGCAGAGGTGGCGTGGGTATTAAGACCTTTAATATCACAAAGAAAACAGGTTTGGTGGCGGCGGCACAGGTAGTTACAGATGGCAGTGAAGTTTATGTAGTATCCGAACAAGCACAAGTTCTTCGGACTAGTCTTTCAGAGATTTCAAGTATGGGCCGGGCAACTCAAGGGGTGACTATATTTAAGCCTGCTAAAGGAGATTATGTCTCCTCGATAACCTGCGTAAGGAAACTCGATGAGATATATGTTCCCAAGCACGATTCTGAAAATAATTCCGACAATGGCAAAAGAAATGGCCAATTATCTTTAGACGGGATTAAATAGCTGTCAATAAACAGAAATAATTACTGATTTAGGCTACTAAGACTGGATGAAACCGACGTTTAAGTCTATAGGCGCAAGTTTTCTAATATTAGTCATCTTATCATTCATGATTTTGATGATTTGGGGTCTCTTTAACAAAACATCTACAACTGGGAAAAGTGGTGTTACTATGCTGAAGAAGCCCGCTCCGCAGTTCACATTACCGTTACTAAGTGGGGAAGATCTGGTTCTGGCTGACCACATAGGTAAACCCATGATTATAAACTTTTGGGCCTCTTGGTGTCCTCCTTGTCGAGAAGAAGCCAAGATTCTAGAGGAGGTGTGGAGAGCCTATAAATCTAAGGGTGTTTTATTTATAGGCGTTGGTATTCAAGACACCATAGAAGATGCTGAATCTTATCTGGAACTCTTTAACATATCGTATCCTAATGGACTAGATCATGATGGTCGTATTACGGTTGACTATGGGGTTATAGGTTTACCAGTGACATTCTTGATAAATGAGAGAGGTGTTGTTGAAACTAGGTGGGTTGGAGCCATAACCGAATCGGAATTGGTTTCCTGGTTGGAGTAAGAATAGGGAGAGCTGGCGAGATTGTCATCCCGCCAGCCATTAGCTTGATATGATCAATTTAGGGGTATTTGGAGAAATCGAAACCTTCCTTAACTATGCATTCGATGAGAGCTGGTTGGCCTGTTTTCGTGATTTCTGTTGCTTCTTTGAGGGCAGGAACGAAATCTGAAGGTTTCTCTACGCGAACACCGTATCCACCTAGAGCTTTGGCGACATCACGGTAATTCCCGCCTTGGTAAACTGATCCATATTTTTCTATCGCAAATGGCATCGTATTACGTTCGATTGCCATAGCGCCATTATTCCAGACTATTGTTAGAATACCTATCTTGTTTCGCGCGGCAGTCTCTATGTCCATACCTACCATTCCAATAGCCGCGTCTCCCATTATGTTAACGCACAAACTTTCTGGCTGTGCTAGTTTAGCACCCATTGTTATACCTAACCCGTAACCCAATTGGGTTGATTTACCCCAACCCATGTATGTCCTGGGTGTGGTAGATTCATAGAAAGGCACCACTTGGTCTCTTGGACTACCGGCATCATGAGTGACAATAGTGTTAGAGCGATCTACATTATTCATCAGATCCCAAATAATTCTATATTGATTAATAGGAGTTTCGTCAGAAGTCAATTGTGGCATCCATTCGGCTAGCCATTCTTTTTTTATTGCGAGGACTTCTTGAGCGGTATCGACATTATTTTTATTGCCAATGCCTTTGGTTATAGTTTTAATTTCTTCGATTAGGGATGACAGGACAAGTTTTGAGTCGCCAATCACAGCGTAATCTGCTGGATAGTCTTTGTTGATATCAGCCGGATCATTTGTAGAGTGAATGATTACTTTGCCTTTAGGAATTGTTCTAGCGTAGTTGCTACGAGTCAGACTACAACCAATACCAATAACAACATCGGACTTTTCCAGGAAATGGACGATCGGTTTGGTTGTTGATACTGCTGAAGCTCCCAGGGATAGGGGATGATTTTCTGGGAAACTGCTCTTTCCTGGCATTGTTGTCATAACTGGTGCTTGAATAAGCTCAGCCAGCTGCTCTAGTTCGTCAGTTGCTTCAGCATACAAAACGCCCTGTCCAGCATGTATTATAGGGGACTTAGCATCAATAATTACTCTAGCGATTTCAGCTATATCTTGTGCATCTGGAGCGGTTCTATTTCCTCTAACGGGTGTATAATTAAGTTCACCTTTCAAATCCTCTTCCCAAACATCCCGGCTGATTTCTAGTAAAACTGGACCTCCCTTTCCTGTTCTGAGTTGATAGAAGGCACGTCTCATAAGCTCGGGTATTCGATCAGTGCTATCTATTCTCGCAAGCCATTTGGTTACATTCCCATAATTATCTATCGCACTGAAATTAGGTTGTATAAATGCTTTATCTCTTGATTCACCCCCAGGGAGTAATAACACTGGGACATTGTCAGAAAAAGACTGAGCGGCCCCAGGAAAGGAATTTTCTGAACCAGGTCCTTGTTGCATGGCAAAAACCCCTAGTCGTTTCCCATTAGTGGTTCTGCTAATGCCATCAGCTATTGCCATGCCCATGCGTTCTTGGCGGCACAGGATAGGTTGAATTCCCGCTAACGCACTTGCTTCTATTAGAGGCTGAGCTGGATAGCAAGGAAGGTATGTTATTCCTTCTCTTCTCAAAATCTCGGCGACGACGTCTACACCTTTCATTTAGTTATCCTCCTAATTATACTGAGACGTTAACTATCGGTAACGAACAGGTTATATTTAATACGGAATATTGTAATATAGATTACTAGTATACCTATTCAATAGTACCTTTAACAAATGCCGACCAATTTACGATAATGTATAGTGATATAGAGCAGTATTATATCAATTAATGCAAGTTAACGCTGATTAAAATAGTTCTGGTGAGGAAATGAATACGGAATTAACATATATTTTATGGTTGATGATGGCATATTTTTTGGGATCAACTCTGATCGGAGAATTGATATGCCGATACAAGGGTGTTGATATACGGAAACTTGGCACGGGTAACCCAGGTGCGGCTAATATTTGGAGAGAAGTTGGTAGGAAATACGGACTCTCTGTATTCTTGTTCGATATTATGAAGGGAGTGGGTGCAACGCTGCCGTTACGTTTATTAGGTGCAGAACTAGAATGGATTGCTGGATCTATGCTTTGTATGCTGTTAGGTCAGTTTTTTCCTATATTCTTTAAATTTAAGGGTAATACTGGTATGGCGGCTTTGTTTGGAGCATCAGCTGGAGTGGTACCATGGGGTGTTGCGATAGCGGCTCCGGTAGCGGTTATTAAATTTGCTATAACAAAGAATGTTGGATGGGCTGGAGGTATATTTTTTGGAGTGTCTTGTATTGCGGGTGGGATTATTTATAGAAGTGATCTGGAATGGCTAGGTGTCCTATATTTGATGGTAGGCTGCATATTGGTTTTCGTGAAACAACATATTCAGTACAGATCACACTCTAATAAATCTAGCTGATTCTACTTAAATCTTATTGATTTAACCATATAGAATTTATAAAGAGGAGTATTAAATTGAGCAAACCAAGGGTTTTGGTGACCAGAAACATTTTTCCCGAAGATATAGATAGGATAAAAGATATAGCTGAAGTCGATTTATGGTCGGAAGAGTTACCTCCCTCAAGAGAGATTTTGCTTGAGAAATCTAAAGGTATCAGTGGAATTCTGTGTTTAATCACTGACGACATAGATAAAGAATTGATGGATAATGCCGGAACTAAATTAAAAGTGATAAGCCAAATCGCTGTTGGCTACAATAATATTGATATAGCTGAAGCCACGAGACGTGGTATTCCTGTTGGCTATACTCCAGATGTCTTAACCCATACTACAGCGGATTTCGCATTCGCTCTCCTGATGGCGACTGCAAGATTAATCGTACCTGGCTATAACGCTGTGAAGGATGGTTTATGGAAAACCTGGCATCCTTTACATTTTCTTGGTCAGGACGTTTATGGCTCAACTTTGGGTATTGTTGGTATGGGGAGGATAGGATTTGAGATGGCTAGAAGGTCCATCGGGTTCTATATGAATGTGATTTACTATGATACTAATAGACGGAAAGATCTTGAAGACGAAGTTCGTATGAAATATGTTAGCTTTGATGAGTTACTGGAAATCTCTGATTTTGTGAGCATTCATGTGGATCTAAATCCTATAACAAAGAATATGTTTAACGAAGACCAATTTAATAAGATGAAGGAATCATCAGTAATCATCAATGCGGCGAGAGGTCCTATTATAGATAATATGGCCCTTTATAGAGCTTTAAAGGACAATAAGATATATGGAGCTGGGCTGGATGTTACCGATCCGGAACCTATTCCAAGTAATCATCCGTTGCTAACTCTGGATAATTGTTTAATAGTTCCTCATATAGCGAGTGCCAGTGTCGCTACCAGGAAAGCAATGTCGAAACTTGCTACTACAAATCTAATTAATGGATTGATGGACAGGCCACTTTCCACTTGTGTCAATCAGGAAATTAATGGATAGGGCGTTCAAGCAATTTTCGCTTCTGGCGCCATCACTAACCATGGTATAGCAATATTGATGATGGTGTGCGCAGGCATGTTTCATATTCTTGACATCGTCTTATAACCTTGAGTATCATCCGGAAACAGCATTTCATAATAAAGAGATGGATTACCTTTGTCCCAGACAGACCTTGATACTAATCTGCTCGCTGGCTGTTTCAGAAACTGCTCAGTGGGTCACAGCATCCTCCATTACAGTATCCTTGATTCCACGATGGATGAGACCAGGCGATTGTCATTCGAAGGCTTAGAAGAAGGGACAATTGTTATAGCAGAGGAACAAATTTCAGGCAGAGGCAGATACGGTCGCGCGTGGATATCGCCTAAGGGAGAAAACCTCGCTTTTTCTGTATTGCTCAAACCCGACAGTGCGCAGTTACCTTTTCTTAATATGGCCGCCACATTATCCGTTTGCAATATGATTTCGAATTCCTACAATTTGGATACTACTGTTAAATGGCCAAATGATGTCAGGGTAAATGAACGCAAAATCTCTGGTATCCTTGTCGAAACGGATGTGCAGTCCAAGGATGTAATTAATGCCATAATCGGTGTCGGTATCAATGTGAACCTCAACCCTTCTAAATTTTCTGACATAGCCACCATATCCACAAGTATTAAGAATGAAATAGGTCAAGCTGCTGAACGAAGCGAAGTAATGAACGGATTCCTAAGGTATTTTAATCACTATTATGATCTTATTAGGAAAGGTAATTCATTGACAACTGAGTGGTCATTAAAACTGGATACCTTGGGATCCTATGTTAGAGTCAAATGGAGAAATAAAATATTTGAGGGCCGGGCTGACCAGGTTGATGAACAGGGGAATTTGGAGATTATTCAAACAGACGGAAGTGTGATTACTGTGATGGCAGGTGAAGTTACTTTACAGTTGTGATTACTACTCACATAAGGAGTAAAGTCGTGTTTAAGAAATTAAGCCTGGAGCAAACAGTCGTTGTGATTACAGGTGCTGGAACAGGATTGGGCAAGGAAATGGCATTAGCAATGGCTCAAGCAGGGGCACAGCTTGTTATAGCTGCTCGTCGTCAAGGTCCTATAACCAAAGTTGTAGAAGAGATAAGAACCATGGGTGGAAATGCTATCGCTGTGACCACTGATGTTACTATACCGAAACAGGTAAATCGACTGCTTGCTACAGCCTTAAAGGAGTTTGGACAAGTAGACGTTCTTTTTAATAATGCAGGTATAGTCCGTGAACATGGAGGAGTACCTATTTGGGATATAACGGATGAGGATTGGAGAATAGGAGTAGATACTAATCTTAGTAGTGCTTTTTATTGTTCTAGAGCTGTGTCTAAACATATGGTGTCAAGACGAAAAGGTAAGATTATAAATGTCTCATCTGGTTTTGGTCTCCGTGGAGGAAGAGATAACTACATGTACGCCTGTAGCAAGGGAGGGATTATTCAACTGACTAGAACTTTGGCTACTAGTTTGGGGAGATATGGCATTACCAGTAATTGTCTTGTACCAGGATATTTCCTAACAGAAGGGACTAGAGAATCTAAGGACAATTTGCCAAAAGGAGAATTCATACCTGTAGGAAGAGTTGGAAGAGCGGAAGAAGTCGGACCGTGTGCCGTATATCTCGCCTCTAGTGTATCAGATTATATGAATGGCCAATCTCTAATTATTGACGGAGGTGGTTTATCTGGAGGTTATGCTCCGACTCATTATAGTCAGGAAGTACCTATAAGTTTTAGTTAATAAAATATCTGGAAAGGCAAAAGTATGTATCTATCTACAGGATGGAATTTGTCAGGAAGGTCAGCCGTTATAACTGCTGACTATAGGGGATGGACACCTTTCTTAGCGTCGGCTTTAGCGGAAGCGGGTGCCGATTTGGTTATTGTAGGCTCAGAGGAATCTGACATGATGGATGCTGTAAAAGCGGCTAGAAATTATGGAACAACAGTTCTGCCTGTAGTAACTGATATCACCATAGAGGATAGTATATTAACAATGCTAGATTGTGTTAGAAATAGATTTAACAGGATAGATATCCTAGTGAATAATGCTTTGTTAGAATTTGCGAAACCATTTGATAAGGTTACTTCAGCCGAGTGGGAAACGGTTATGGAGTTCAATGTGTTTTCGAGGTTCTTGCTGTGTCGACTCATCGGAAAGCATATGTTGGAACAAGGGGGCGGTCGTATAATAAATATAGAGTCTGGGCTATCCGTGAGAGGAATGAGGAACGCTGTGGCTGCTTGTGCAAGCCAAGGGGCTATACATCAGATGACCTCTGCGTTGGCTTTGGAATGGGCGAACGATAATATTCGAGTTAATGGAATTGGATCCGGTTGGATTTCCACGTCAAAGCCATCCGTAAATGATGATGAATCCTTACTTACAAGATATATCCCATCTAAACGTAGAGGGCATCCGAATGATCTCTGCGGACTCCTTGTTTATCTAGGGTCAGATGCATGTGATTTCTTAACAGGACAGACCATATTTATCGATGGCGGAGTGTTGGCTCACGCATAATATCACGACAACTATAATTATACGCTCTGAATTTTGAAGAGTAATTGAGTGACAATTCCTATCGGTATGTTTCTATTCGTTGAAAGGTTTACTACATCTCCGTCTGATCTTACAACGATGCTAAGTTCAGGGAGATGAAGAAAGATGATAGGAATCCACGATAGATATTCTAAGTTAAAATGAGAGCAAAACATCTACAGCTAAAATAAGTAGTTGGCCGGGGATTCATATAAGAATCCATCTGGCAACTCGGACTATAATCGTGATCAGTAGAATAGCGATCATTGGAGAAAAATCCAACATGCCAAATCGAGGTATTATTCTACGAATGGGAAGAAGTATTGGTTCAGTAATTTGTTCTATAATCCTAGTAATTGGACTTTCAGGAGATAGGTTTAACCAAGAGAGTATTACACGCCCTATTAGAGCAACGTAAAGTACATCTGACAGTATGGAAATAAATCTATAAATTAGTTCATTCAATTTTGCTTACCTAAGGTCCGTGACTTATTGAATGCGGATATGACAGCTCTCATAACAGATGATTTAAACAATCCTTGCTCCAATGCTAGCAACCCTTCTGCTGTTGTTCCACCGGGTGAAGTTACCATATCTTTAAGGGTGGCTGGATGATTATCACTAGATTTCAACAATTTGGTACTACCTAGAATGGTTTCTAGTGTCAGTTTTCGAGACATTTCACGACTCATACCCAAGTAGACTCCGGCATCTATTAGTGATTCTATAAACATGAACACGTATGCCGGACCGCTTGCGCTCAGGGCTGTTGCCATGTCTATGTACTTTTCTTCAGCCACATAAATTTCATCCCCTAGAGTTTTTAGTAT
>CAYSLK010000034.1:0-3220 GCA_964431885.1 uncultured Dehalococcoidia bacterium
CAAGAAATTGAAGAACTTATTGGCGATACAAATCCTCCCATGTTAACGGTAAGAGACCAAACTATCGAAGACCCAAACGCATTTGCTATGGAAATGCATCTTGAAGAATTTCTTATAGCGAACTGGGATCGTACGGATCTCGGTAGGAGATTCAATATATACGAAGAGAATGGTGAGCTAGTTGGAAGACAATACCAGACCGATACCGGTCCTATGGACATCCTTGCTATAAGTAAAGACGAAAGAACTCTCTTGGTTGTGGAACTGAAAAAAGGACGTGCGAGTGATGTTGTTGTAGGGCAGTTACTTCGTTACATGGGTTATGTGCAGGATGAGTTACTTGAGGAAGGTCAGATTGTCAAAGGCATAATCATAGCCTTGACTGATGACAAGCGATTAAGAAGGGCTCTGTCTACGTTACAGGGGACCGTAGATTTCTACCGGTACGAAATTAACTTCGACCTGATTAAGACTTAATTTATTAGGGTTTCCAAGAATACTGACATAACTTACTGATTGCAATATTTTGTATAAAGTTCACTAGCCTGACTTTACTTGACACCCTGACTTATAATCAGAGAAATATATGGAGGTTTTACATGTACGGAACGATTTTCAATCTAAATATTAGGCGCGGACATGAAGACAAACTGTTAGCTATCATGAAAGAAGAGTCTACATCTAAACCAGAGGGAATGGTAGCTTGGTGTGTTATGAACCCAGATGATAAAGACGAATGGACTGGCGTCGCAATATTTGAAAGCAAAGATGCATATGTGGCTAACGGAAATCGACCAGAGCAACATCAATTGTTTCTGAAAATGATGGAGCATCTTGAATCAGAACCTACGTGGACTGATGGGACATATGTTATCGGTGAAATCGCTTAGTGCAATTAAGTATACTATTCCTCATATATATCAAAATGGCTTCTCAAATAAGATATCTAGTTCTGATGTTACTTGTATTAATAGCTCTGGCCGCTACAGCCTGTAGCGATAGTGAGCCGTCACAGGATATAGGCGCTACTGTGACTTCAGTACGTGTGGCTACTGCTCAACCTGCTCCGATTGCGGCGGATTTCGAACTTGCGGATAGTTCCGGTTCCACAGTGTCTCTTTCTAAGACACTTTCAGACAGCCATTTTGCAGTACTGGTCTTCTATCGAGGTCATTTTTGAGGGATATGTCGAGCGCAACTCGTAGAGCTGCAGCAGGTATACACTGACTCCCAAGATCTCGACGCCGAGATACTTGGAATCAGCATGGACACCATTACAGAAACTTCGATACTAGCAAAGACTTTAGGAGTGACGTATAAACTCCTTTCTGACCCCAATGGAAAAGTGGCCAAGGAGTATGGAGTCTACAATCTTCTTGGAGATGGAGTCGCAGCACCAGCAGTCTTTATTGTTGGGCCGTCAAGGGTTATCGAATGGAGTTACGTAGGCAGAAATATCGGAGATAGGCCAAGTTCGTACGACATAATAGCCCGTCTTAACCCATTACCTACTGCTACAGCGATCCCGACCCAAGTGTTTTACACAAATGAAAAGCATTGGTACAAAATTCTAATTCCATCGGGTTGGTCAGTTGATTCGTCAAACGATGAGGCAGTGCGGATATCTGATCCCATAGAAGAAGTTGTCGTAGGAGTGTGGGTTTATCCCAAGGACCCAGCGATATCTGCCGATCTAGATAAATATATACATGTAAGTCGTTGGATCCCAGTACAGGAACCATATGATTTGGACTTTAACATTACATCTAGGGGGGCTATAAAAACCCTTTTACCGGTAAAAACATACGAATACCGATATACATTTCAGAGAAATAATACTCAAGTAGAAAGAATCTCTCATTGGTATCTCCTCGGCGATTATGTGTTTAAAGTGGTCTCATGGGCTGAGGCCGATGTTAGCCATTCAACTAAAACTAAGATTGAAGAAGTCTTAAATAGTTTCCAACCCTCTATATACACCAACGAACTGTATGGCTATTCATTGTCTCACACGAAGCACTGGACTGTTGATGACCACTCTTTATCAGGCGATCTAACATTTGTCCCTGGCCGTGACTATGCAGCATGGGATCCCATATCTAAAGCAGGGCTATACTTGAATGTTTTTCCAGACAGAAACTATCCAAATGTACAATCTTATGCCGCCAAGGCCCTTCTAAGAGAAGGATGGAATATAACGTCTAGAGGGAGTGTTTTCACTTCACGCAGCAACCCGAGTTATAGAATAGATTTCGAAGGGAAAAACCCGAACGGAGAGCTGGCGAAAGGGGCGATCTTAATCACTTTGGGTCGAGAAGGGGTCACTAAGGGTAGCGCATTTTGGTTAGAGGTACGCGGCCCTGCCGAAGACTGGGAAACCGTTAAAGTAATCGCAGATAAGATATTTAACAGACTGGCCATCTACTCCGGATGGCCTATTCGTTAGATAGGCCACACTCAATACAGTCAAATTGGCTGAGTGTATACCTGCTGATACGCAATGAGGCAGATTGTTAAAAATGAAAAAGACAACTAGTTAGGGGCGGCTTTACCTTCTATCCTTTCTTTGGATGTTTTCTTTATATAGAAACACAAAGCTAATATGCTAACGGTGGCTATACTTCCACACAGAGATAATCCAAATTGAGGTCCAAAAGTCTGAGCGAGAAATCCAAGAAGTAAGCCCCCGAAGGCGGAAGCTCCCCAGCCTAATTGATGTATGCTGGAAACTCGGCCCCTGTATTCATCCGTAATCATATTTTGCAAAAAAGTGTTGTTAATTGTTGAAAACACAACCCCGAAGGCGCCGACAGTGGCAATTGTAATAACAGCGACAACGAAATTGATATTTAGAGCAAAGACGATTAATGTAAGACTTAGGCCAACGCCACTGGTCGTCTGGATTAAGTTGGAATCTCTCGATTTTGCGAATTGAGCCATTGCGATTGCCCCGACCATGCCTCCGATTCCGCTGCTCAGCAACAGATATCCATAACTTTGGATGTCACCTCCAAGAATGTCTTCAGCAAACACCGGCAATAGGGTACTGTAGGAAGAAGTAAATACTCCGGCTACGATACCTATGGAGATTAACGCTATCATCACCTGGTGTTGTCTTATGTAGGAAAACCCTTCAATAAGATCCCGCCAAGGTTTTTGAGCCTTTCCCTTGGCGTAAATTTCCTGTTTTGAAAGTTTGCTGAACATGACTGTTGTGAAG
>CAYSLK010000035.1:0-3876 GCA_964431885.1 uncultured Dehalococcoidia bacterium
GAAGTGACTCCTTCAAAGAAATATTTATCATCAATAATCCTCCTAAAATATGATTCAGCACAAATACCGAAATTCTGTGAAAGTATATTGTATAGACATTGCTGATGTGAATGAGTCTCCTCACTTATACACGTAAACGTATATGATAAATTTGTAGTTAGTATTCCTAACGCTGTAGTTATAAATCAGCCGGTATACCTTTTCCCAGTCACACCATTATGATATACTTGCTCGCTATACGAGCACCACTTCATAAACTAAGGGAACACACTTTATGTCAACAATAATAGAACTGGTTCAGAACGGAAGTGTAACATCTCCAAAAGGATTTTTGGCTGGTGGAACTTACGCCGGTTTAAAATCTGATGGTGACAACGTATTGGATTTAGGCATATTGGTGTCAGAATCCCTAGCAAATGTAGGAGCTACTTTTTCCACAAATAGCGTCCTTTCTCCTTCAGTAACGGTCAGCAAAGAGAGGTCACGTAAAAGGGTGTCCCGTGGCGTAGTAGCCAATAGCGGATGCGCTAACTGTGCCGTAGGCGAGCAAGGTTTTAAAGACGCCTTGGAATTGGCCTCATTGGCAGCTGACGTGGTTGGAGTGGATCCAGACGAAATGCTGGTATGTAGTACCGGCATGATCGGCGTAGAAATGCCCATGGCACTTATCCGCCAAAACATTGGCAACGTAAGGCCTAATGCAAATGATGGAGATAGGTTCGCTCAGTCTATTATGACCACAGATTCACATCCAAAATATTTGGCTATATCGGTGGATATAGGCGGAAAAAAGATTACCTTAGGTGGAGCTGCAAAGGGTGTAGGCATGGTCCATCCCAACATGGCCACAATGCTGGCCTTCATCTCAACAGACGCATCAGTTGAACAAGAATTCCTGCAAAACTCACTAGGTGAAGCCGTAAGCACTTCATTTAATATGATCGACATAGATGGGGATCAGAGCACAAATGATACTGTACTAATTTTTGCGAACGGAGCTGCAGGTGGTCCCATGATTGAAGAGGGGACGCCTGAGGGAAGCGTTTTCCAAGAAGCCCTTACATATATTTGTACTTTCTTAGCTAAGGAATTAGTGCGGGACGGAGAGGGAGCTCAGAAACTTATCCATGTTACTGTTGATGGAGCCAAGTCGCTCCCTGACGCAAGAAAGGCCTCTAGAGAAATTGCTTCGTCTCTACTAGTTAAATCAATGGTGCACGGTAACGACCCAAACTGGGGACGTATAATGATGGCTTTAGGCAAAACCGGCATTCATCTCGAAGAGTCCAAAATTGACATTTTTATTAATAACATTCAAATAGTCCACGCTGGTCTGGCTATACCCTACCATCAGGACGCTGTAGTAAGTTCAATGAGAAAGCCTGATGTGTATTTCAGAGTGAGCTTGAACATTGGAGACTACGAGGCTACAGGCTGGGGATGCGACCTCACTGAAGAGTACGTTATATTTAACTCGGCCTACAGTACATAATTTTATTGAGACCGAACAATATGACGGAACCAAATATTTACAATATGAATGATCAACTCATTTCCTCAGGTAACCAGATATTAGCTCGGGATATTGAGACAGAAATTGTGGATTCAAAAAAGTTAAATGAGGAGCCAGTTGAAAATGCAACCGGGACGATCATAGTTAAAATAGGTGGTAGTACCCTAGGGAGACATGATACAACCCTTAGGGACATAGTATCACTCCAGAAAAATGGCATCAAACCGATAGTCGTTCACGGAGGAGGTAAGATTATCTCCGAATGGATGGAGAAACAGGGAATCAAGCCTAAATTTGTTAACGGGCTCAGAGTAACAGACGCCAAAAGTTTAGACATAGCTGTCTCCGTTTTGTCTGGTCTTATCATCAAGCAACTGGTTGCATCTCTGTTATCTATGGGAGGGAAAGCAGTTGGACTAAGTGGAGCTGATGGCGGAATGCTGATGGCAAAAATAAAGGATCGTGAGTTAGGTTTTGTTGGTGAAATTACAGATGTGAACACTGAACCGATTGACGCTATACTAGATATCGGTTGTATCCCGGTTATTGCCCCACTGGCAATACCTGACAATTCAGTAACCGATTTGGCGTCAAACTTGTTAAACGTTAATGCCGATACCGCTGCTGGTTATATAGCTGCTGCCATTAAAGTTAAACACCTGTTATTCTTGACAGATGTAGAGGGTGTTATGGACTCGTCTCGTCGGCTAATACCCAGATTAACAGAGAGACAAGCATTAGGATTAATACGTTCAAATGTAGCCGCAGGAGGAATGGTACCAAAACTTGAAGCCTGCCTAAAAGCTTTCCAGTCCGGTAGTATCTCTAGGATAATCGATGGAAGGCGACCTAATGCCTTAATCGACACACTTTCGGGGAAAGCCTATGGCACTCGTATAGGATAGGAGTCTTATATGTCAACAGACAATAAAGAAAATGGGAGTCTCCCAGGCGACTCTCCACTAACGCAAATCAACCTGCAGTTTGGCCCTCTGTTTAAATGGGCCATCGTGATTGTAAGCCTACTTATAATCTTTGTGATTTTATCTTTTGCCAGATCAATATATACCGACATGTTATGGTATGATCAACTCGGATATAAACCCATTCTCCTCAGAATTTTAACGACACGATTGTGGCTTTTTCTCGCCGGAACCGGCCTGTTTGCTATTCTGATGGGATCTAGTCTGTTTACGATTTTAAAAATTAATCAGGGGAAATATAACCTACAGGTGTCCCCGGATGTAAACATTCTTCTTAAACGTCTCGTCTTCTGGGGAAGCATTGCGGCCACAATTTTATTGGCACTAATCTTCGGTTCGATTATGTCAAACCGTTGGGAGATATTTCTTAAGTTTTTTAACGGTGTCTCCTTCGGCATTCTTGACCCAATCTATAGCAAAGATGTTGGTTTTTATGTGTTCTCCATACCTGCTTTGAAATTTGTACAGGGTTGGCTACTAGGTCTTTCAATAGTCATCCTACTCGCTACAGCTCTTTTACACTTTATCAACTGTAACCTGCAAGGTGTACGACTCAAATTTGGTACCGCCACAACAATCCAACTTTCCGTTATAGGCTCTATTATAATGGGCTTATTTGCGTGGGGACACTGGATCGATAGATGGGGTCTGCTACTCTCAGAACATGGCGCTGTATTCGGAGCAGCCTATACAGACATTCACGCCCGACAACCAGCCCTTACAGGGCTAGTAATTATTGCGATAATAACTGGCTTGATTATATTAGCGAATATATATTTCCGTAACGTACGCCTGTTAATCGGAGGCGTTGTATTGTGGGTCGCCGTGTCCATTATAGGAGCTAACGTTGTACCAGTAAGCATCCAACAATTTAGTGTGAATCCAAATGAATTTCAAAAAGAAAAACCATATATACAGAACGCCATATCGTTTACACGATCGGCCTATGCTTTAGATAGGATAGAGGAAGGTTTTCACGCTACTGATGACTCTTTAACCCAAGAAACAGTATCTGAAAACCTACAAACCATCAACAACATACGTCTCTGGGATCCGCGGCCTCTATCAGACGTTTATAGGCAAATACAATTAATAAGGCCATATTACGATTTCAAGGACGCCGACGTAGACCGCTACATGATAGACGGTAGGTTACGCCAAGTTTTGTTATCTACCCGTGAAGTAGCACCAGAAAAATTAGAGTCGGAATCTCAGACATGGGTCAACACGAAATTGTTTTACACGCACGGAATCGGTGTATCAATGAGTCCCGTAACGGATTTCACGTCAGAGGGCAGGCCAATGTTTTTCGCTAAAGACATCCCTCTAGAAGGTGTCATACCCATTAAATCCCATGATTATACAGGTGAACCTGATATT
>CAYSLK010000036.1:0-7296 GCA_964431885.1 uncultured Dehalococcoidia bacterium
GCCCGTACCTATCGTTACGAAGAACACTCCGAAGGTATGGACCGGATCCTAATAGAACCATACAGAACCGACGAAGAAGTGGAAAGATGGAAACAGAGGGATCCGATTGAACTCCATAAGAAGGCCCTTATAGAGAATCACATGGCTTCAAGCAATGAGGTTGAAATAATTCAGGATGAAGTCAACGCATCTATCGAAGACGCTCTTCAATTTGCAAGGGAAAGTCCCTATCCAGACGCTAAAGATCTATACACTGATATGTACGCTGATCCTATATCCGGATACTAATGCTAACGAAAGCGTTCTCTTTTAGTACACATAATTCTGTAATGGCAAGAGAGGGGAAATATAAATGGGCAAAATAACATACGTTGATGCATTAAATCAGGCTATTAAAGAGGAAATGAGGCGTGACGAATCAGTATTTATGATGGGGGAAAGTATTAGAGGTGGTATATATGGTGTAACTGGGGGACTTTCCCAAGAGTTTGACGAACGCATTATAGACACCCCGTTGTCAGAGAATGGATTCATTGGCGCAGCTGTTGGTGCTGCAGCTGTGGGTATGAGACCAATAGTTCAATCTTTGTCGAGCTTTCTTTGGGTGGCTATGGACCAATTAGTAAGTCAGGCTGCAAAAATGAGATATATGTTTGGTGGCCAGGTTAATCTACCAATTGTATATCGATGCGGTATGAATTACGGTAATAATGTTGCTGCACACCATACAGACAGGCCGTACCCTATGTTCATGAACATGCCGGGATTGAAAATAGCCATTCCCTCTACGCCCGCTGACGCAAAAGGACTTCTCAAATCGGCTATACGTGACAACGATCCCGTAATGTTCTTCGAAGACAATAATATAGCTGGATATAGAGATGAAGTACCGGAAGTAGAGGAATACACCATTCCTTTAGGATTGGCGGATATTAAGCGTCAAGGGTCGGATGTTACTGTTGTGGCTTTAGCGGGAATGGTACGCTGGTCATTATCTGTAGCTGAAAAAATGGAAGAAGAAGGCATATCTGTAGAGGTGATCGATCCGCGAACTATTGTGCCATTAGATCATAAAACAATTCTGTCTTCTGTGGCAAAGACGGGACGCCTAGTTTTGGTCGATCCGGCCCACAGAAGTTGTAGCGTGGCCTCAGAGATTTCAGCTATGGTTGCTCAAGAAGGCTTTTGGACATTACAGGCACCAATTCAAAGAGTGACTAGCCTAGATTGCCATTTTCCTTTTAGTCCTGCACTCGAGAAACTGGTGTTTCCAGATGAAGAAAGAATTGAGAAAGCTATTAAAGTCACCCTAGATTAGGAGGATTGCCATGGCAATCAATGTATTACTACCACAGTGGGGAATGAATATGGAAGACGGGCTCCTAGTCAAGTGGTTAGTAGAGGAAGGAGACAAAGTAGAGAAAGGGCAACCATTGGTTGAAGTGGAAACAGCCAAAATTAATTCAGAATTAGAATCACCAAATGACGGCATACTTTCGTATATCATGGAAAACGCTGGAGAAACTGTTACCGTAGGGACGGTCATTGCCATCATAACTGAACCCGGTGAGAGTCTTACCAGGCCTCAGAAGACTGTCTCAACTAATAAGAAGATCTCACGTAGCGGAATTGCTGCAAAGGAAACAGTCCAGCCCATAAACAGAGACGTTCAAATTACCCCTGTAGCTCGCAGGTTAGCGCGCCAGTATGCGGTGAACTTAGGTACGCTGAAAGGGACAGGGCCAAATGGACGCATAACTGAAGAAGATGTTCGCAATGCCGCGAATTCTAATCAAGAAACATCTGTAGAGGTGGTGCCGGCCGCCCGAAAATTAGCAAAAGAGAATAACATTAGTTTAACTTCTGTCCAGGGTTCAGGCCCGAGTGGGCGCGTATTGCTGAGTGACGTAGAGCGATCGCTAGAGTTACATACAGGTGACGCGAGAATAGTCCCATTGACCGGTCTTCGGAAGGTCATTTCCGAAAGAATGGTCCAAAGTGTTCAAACGATGGCACAAGTCACTCTTACCACAGAGGTTGATGTTACTGAAGTTGTCGAGTTCATGGAAGAACTTATATCTGAATGGAGACAACATCGAGTAAGGCCTGTGTATCAAGATATTGTTATCAAAGCAGTATCCCAAGCCTTGATGGAACAGCCACGGTTAAATGCTATTCTAACTGACGAAGGCATAAGACTGATTAATGATGTCAATATAGGAGTTGCGATGGCTGTTCCATCTGGCCTATTGGTTCCTGTTGTAAAGTCTGTTACCGAGAAGGATATTTTAACAATAGCTAAAGAGACGAGATCATTGGCCAAGAAGTGTAAGAAAGAGCAGTTGGGAATTGACGATATGACTGATCCGTCTTTCACTATAACGTCTTTATCAAATTATGATATTGACGCTTTCACACCTATAATCAATCCTCCACAAGTAGCAATTTTGGGATTGGGTAGAGTTGTGGCTAAGCCCGTAGTTGTTCGAAACGAAATCGAGATACGTTCCATGGCGTTTCTAAGTTTAACTTTCGATCATAGGGCTATAGATGGAGTGCCGTCAGGGGAATTCCTGAGAAACCTAAAAGGAAAACTTGAAGACGTTAGCTGGATGAAATAAAAGTTCCATCTGTGATGGAAGGTGTATAGTTTGGATTAGAACTGTGAAAACATCTTTAAACAGAGAGAAACATCAGTTCCGCGAAAAGGAATTATAGTAGGCCCTTGAAATAGTTATTGCACGCGGAGAACATCACTTCTTTGATTTGAGTTCCGCTATAGAAGGAAGACCACGCTTCTTGAATACAAGATCCAACCCTTCCATTATATAGTCATGCATCTTGACGCGCTCTTCAAAAGCAAGACGTCTAATTTGTTCGTGTACTGGAGCTGGCAGATATGCCGTTTGCTGTATTGTTTTGGGTTTAACAGGGCGTCGTACCTGCTTAATGTAGAATATCTCATCCGCATCATCTGACGACTCTAAAGATAGTGAATCAAGCGACGTTCTCTTTTTTACCATACTCTAGCTTCTCCAATTTTCGTGAAATCCATTTCCAAAGTTCCCTAACTTCGTTAGCTGCCTTACCTTCAGGTTCATATTCTAGTACGGATAATCCCGCACTTTGGGCATCTTGATATGCCATTCTTAACACGATATTAATCGGACAGACCATACTTAAGACCGATAGTCCTTTAGTAGCTTCCCGTATACGAAAGCTTCTAGCTGGAGTTTGTGTCAGAACGAAAGCCGAATGCTTATTTAGACGGTTGATAGTGCTCACTGTTTGCGGAGTTGCTTTCATGTCAGCGGGAGTCGGTCGGCACGGTATGATACACATGTCCGAAGCTCTTATAGCAGTTGCTATGCCTGGTTCGTCTCTTCCAGGTGTATCCAATAAAACTAAGTCAAAGGATTTGTTGCGAGCGGTAGCGAGTGCCTTTTCCAATTCACTGGTGTTTATACGTACCAAGGGTGGTGTCTCTAGTTCTCGATCCTGGTACCATCGTTCGGCTGTCCCTTGAGGATCCATGTCTACGATCAATACTTTTAACCCAGTTTTCTCAGCAGCTACAGCGCATGAGAATGCCAGAGTTGTCTTACCGCTTCCGCCCTTTTGTGTTACGAAAGAGATCACTTTCATAATTGCACCCAATGGTAATGTTATAATTGTGTCATAAGCATGGTTAGTCTGTTCTGGTCTGACGCTCCCCTTCCATTGTGGGACAAACGAAGCATTGAACTCAATATGAATCGTGATCTATATTCAGTGAATTCCTAGATTAGTAATGAACAAGGATTTATATTGCGAAAGGGCATGAAAAGCGTGATATCAGTACATTGAAAGTTTAGATCATTGAATAACTTTGCCCTCCATCAACCAAAATACATGCACCCGTAATAAGCCCCGCGCGATCGGATGAGAGAAATGCGACGAGATCACCTACGGGTTCTGGCCATCCGAATTTACCCAAAGGGAGATTTTGTTTTATGAAATCCTGTACAACATGTTCGGGATTTTCTGTTTGAAACCGTTCCCACCCACCGTCCTGATGAGCGATTGAGCCGGGGGCTATACTGTTAACCAGAATACCATCTTTTGCAAGAGATATAGCTGCATGTTTGGTTGCACCAATGAGGGCGGCTTTAGCTGACATGTAGGATATGTTGCCGCCGTATTCCCTGCCCCATATGGAAGCAATATTTATAATACGACCCCATTTATTCTCTCTCATATGAGGGAGGGCGATTTGCATTAACCTGAAACCGCCGAACAAGTTAAGGTCGAAAGTTTCTTTATAACCTTCCAGGGAAACGTTGGTGATATCTTCGCGGGCCTTTGTTCCACCTGCATTATTAACTAAGATATCGATTTTTCCTATTCCGCTGACTGCCTCTTTGTAGAGGGGTTCCATTTCTGAAACTTCAGCGACATCCGCTAAAATGCCCACAGAATGTATCCCAAGAGCTCTCAATTCTTCTACGGTTTTATTGAGGGTACTTTTAGTGCGTCCACATATGGCAACATTCACTCCTTCTCTGGCAAGTGATAAAGCGCATTGTTTGCCCAAACCTCTACTACCACCAGTCACTAGTGCGTTTTTCCCTTTTATAAATAAATCCATAGTGTGACCTCCATAATAGACTGACATTAATGAGTTTAGATAGAGAAGGGTATCATGCTACGACATGTCATACAAATATAATGGAAATAGCATGTTGAGTGAGCGTGGGGCTTTTATATGTAATAGAATCCGCGATTAAGGTTCTAATCCGAGTTTAATAATGGGTAGTAGTTAAAGGTGTCACCTTGACGATAACTTGATCCTGCAATACTATTCAGTCTCTATGCTTATGGATTTACATACACATTCAGTCTCGTCAGACGATTCTAAAGCCACAGTAGAACAATATGCCAAGTGGGTTAATGTGTTGCGACGTAAAGGATACGCTATAGACGGATTCGTATTGACCGAACACAGGAAATTTGATTTCGACATGAACTATGAGGAAATAGCGAAAGAAAGTGACGTTATAATACTAAAAGGGTCGGAACTAGATACGAATTGCGGACATTTTTTGGTCTATGGAGTCACATACGAATTAACTACACTGATTGACTTCGCAAATGTGGATGTAGACGCTATCGACCTCATGAGAGTTTCCTCTGAATGTGGAGCCATTGCAATTCCGGCCCACCCTGGTCGTTTCGGGATAGGGTTGGTTGAATATATTGAGAATGGAGCTGATTTTAGTGGAGTGAAAACCGTGGAGCATTTCAATGGGAGTAATCGTCCTGGTGAACAAGAGAGAGCAGAAAGTTTGATAAAGAAATATGGTTACCGACGTATTGGAGGAAGTGATGCTCACATTGTCAGTTCTGTCGGGATATGCATGACAGAATTCGACACTCCGGTTTATAGTGAAACTGACCTAGTGAGAGAATTGAGAGATGGTAAGTTCAGGCCTGTGAGATTAAGTGACACTCAGTAAACTTCAGCTGTATTGACTTGATGGCCTTAAGAAACTATAGAAGCGGCACATTGTGCTTTCCTACGGCCTTATGGCAATTTTAAGTTGTTCTGTTAGTAATATTTTAAGGTGTAAAAAGGGAGACTATAACATTTGACTAGTGAAAATGAGATTATCTACGATCGAAGTCTTTTAGGCGTGGAGCATTATGCAGGCAAGTTCCATGTAACAGTAGAAATGATAAAGAAGTTTTCAAAAGCCGTCGGTGAGTCAAGCCCGTTATATACTGATGAGACTTTGTCCGAGGATTTGGAATATGGTGGCATCATTGCTCCACCTACTTTCTGCAATATTTTCACCTCAGGCATTAAACGTCCGGATACAAAAGTTCAATTTGGAGACGTAGCATATTTTGCTGGACAGGCTGTTGATTGCCTATCTCCCATAAGACCAGGAGATGACTTAACGGTTTCCACCAAACTCAAAGATGTATATGAAAAGACGGGACGTTCCGGAAAGATGGTGTTTATAGTGTGGGAAACAAGTTTTAAAAATCAACACGGAGATATCGTCAATTTGGTTAGAGAATCTACAGTAAGAAGGAACCGTAAAGGATGACGACGACGAATGGGAATCTATTTTTTGAGGACATAGAAATTGGAGACGACATTGGTCCTTTAGAAATGGTGATTTCAACAGGACAAGTGCGAGAGTTTGTAGAAATTTGGGGAAATACTACAGAGCCTAGTCGGTTTACTGACAAAACAATAGCTTCAGAAGAGGGACTTCCATATCCGATTGTCCCTGGAGCTTTAAACATAGCCATTTTATCTAAATTATTAACCGATTGGTCTAAGACCATACGGATAAAGACACTGGATGTGATTTTCAGAAGCTTGGTTTTTCATAATGTGCCTCTGATAATTCAAGGAATCATAACAGACACCAAAGATTTGGATGGAGAAGCTTTACTGGAATGTGATGTGTTTATTAAGGATCAAGAAGATATTAGCCTGGTAATCGGTAAGGCTGTCATTATAGTTCCCACAAGGTAAAATAGGACTGTTCTGTCTGGGTGATACGTTTTAAATTACCGGTCTCTTAGTTACCAGGAAATGTGAAATGTTGCTCCTCTATACCTGCTAAAGCCTCCTCAACCATTTGCTGAACGGGCAGTGCGGCTTCGAGGGATCTAACAACTCCGATATTCCCGCGAGTCTGTGGGTGTTTAGGTACAAACAGAGAGCAGCAATCCTGATCCGGTATTATCGAAATATCAAATGTTCCTAAATTTCGCGCGATTCCTACAACTTCTTCTTTGTTCATACCAATAAGAGGGCGAAAAATCGGGATAGTTGAAATCTCATCTATTAACGCAATATTCCTGAGAGTCTGAGAAGCTACTTGCCCCAGGCTTTCTCCAGTAACTAGAGCTTCTAGTCCTTTCCGTTTAGCAAGCTCCTCTGCAATTCTAACCATAAATCTACGATATAAAATTACTCGGTACGAGGGTGGTGTAGAAACTATGATATGTTGTTGTGCACCGCTGAAAGGCACTAAATAGAGCGTTGATTTGTACTGGAATCGAGTAAGCAATTGGGTTAGTTCATTTGCTTTCTCCTTTGTTGATGTGTCAACTAGTGGGTGACTGTGGAAATGTATAAAGTCACTGATGCCACCTCGCTTCATTAAATGCCAGGCGGCTACGGGTGAATCAATACCCCCTGACAATAAGGTCATAACTTTTCCACTGATACCTACGGGTAATCCTCCAGGGCCTTTTATTTCATCAAAATAAACGAGAATATCTTTTGACATAACA
>CAYSLK010000037.1:0-4330 GCA_964431885.1 uncultured Dehalococcoidia bacterium
ACTCATATCCCACAATGGGCTATCACTGGGTAAAGGTTCCATAATGGTAGAATCTAATCCGGCTCCAGCGATAGATTTCGAGCGTAGAGCCTCAATTAAATCGTCCTCATTAACAATGCCACCTCTCGATATCACGATTATACGGGAGTCACTTTTGAGAAATTTGATTCTACGCTTATCTATCACGCCGCATGTGTTTTTAGTGAGTGGAACCGTGACGACGAACCAATCTGACAATTTCATTAAATCATCAATTCGTTCCACACCCCAGACCTCCTCCACACCCAGGGGTGGCGGATCCACCGGCGTCTTATTAACTGCAAGCACTTTAAGGCCAAAAGCACTTGCCTTTCGAGCGATAGCTCGACCTATATCTCCTAAACCGAAGAGGCCCATAGTCTGACCGGATAAATCAATTATTCTCTCATTATATTTCATGGTATCCCACCGGTGGGCTCTTTGATCAGCCATAGTCTCATTCATCCGATGAGCAAACGCCAATATCATTCCTATAGTATGGTTGGCCATTGGTTCTGCATGAGGCCCACGTGCATTTGTAAGTACAATTTCGCTGTCAACCAGTTCACGTATAGAAACGAGTGTGTCAATACCGGTACCAGTACATGCGATCCAGCGAAGCTTTTCCGCTTCCAAAAGGATTTCCCTAGATGGATAACCTAAATAAACGTCGGCCTCCTTTATGTGAATAAGTTGCTCTGAAGGAGATGAAGCATAAATAAAATCAACATCCGGAAAACTCGACTCAAGATCTCGTGAGAATTGTTCGTCCATTATGTCCAGATCTGCTACAAGTACTTTCATACAAAATGACTCCTAATATCTCGATACATACAAGTACACGCTTCATAATAGTATTAATTCAAAGCTGTCGGCAAGTAATATGTGATCTGATTCCGTATCGTCGGATACGGAAATTATGGAATCTGAATATCTTTCTAAGCTTCCTTTTCTTTACACGGATCCACAAATGGGATACGGTTATCTTCTGTCAGTCCCTTTATCTATTGTTTACGATAACGAAAGCCCGGGGTTACAACTATGCCACTCGATCAAGTTAGTGATGTCGTTATAGTTGGAGGCGGCAATGCGGCTCTCTGTGCAGCATTGGCCGCATCTGAAGCAGGCTCAACAGTTACACTCCTGGAAAAGGCCCCAGAGCATCTGAGAGGAGGGAATTCCTATTTCACTGGTGGCCTCTTTAGATTTGCCTATAACGGCATAGATGATATCGTAGATCTAATCCCCAATATAACAGTATCAGAGAAGAAATCTATAGATGTAGGCGAATACCCGTACAACAAATTCTACGAAGATGTTATGAGGGTCACAGATGGCCTGTCGGACCCCGCTCTGATTCAAACACTGGTGACGAAGTCTTACCCGACAATGAAATGGTTGGAGGGAAAAGGAGTGGATTGGATACTGTCATATGGCCGACAAGCTTTCAGTATTGATGGAGTTATGAAGTTTTGGGGTGGACTAATAGTAGAGGCTGTAGGTGGTGGCCAGGGATTGTCAGATCGTTGCTTCGATTTGGCCAAAAATTCGGGTATTGAAATACTGTATCAAACAAAGGCCACCAGACTGATACAGGACAATACCGGACGAGTCATTGGAATCAGAGTTAAGGATATTAACGGCTTCAGAGATATCGGAACTAATGCGGTTGTCTTGGCATCAGGAGGATTTGAATCTAATGCCGAAATGCGGACACGCTACCTTGGTCCTGGATGGGAGCTAGCTAAGGTGCGAGGTACTCAATTTAATACTGGTGACGGAATAAATATGGCCCTAAATATAGGTGCTATGCCATATGGCCACTGGAGCGGATGTCACTCAGTAGCATGGGATTTAAACGCCCCACCCTATGGCGACAGGAATATAGCCGACCTTTTCCAAAAACACTCCTACCCATTCGGCATAATTGTTAACATAGAGGGAGAGAGATTCGTTGATGAGGGAGCGGACTTTAGAAATTACACGTACGCGAAATATGGTAGGGAAATCTTAAACCAACCCCAGAGGACAGCATTCCAAATATTTGACGACAAAACAAAGCATCTCCTGAGAGATGAATATCATATCCCCCAAACATCTGTCGTCGAAGCGCAAACTATTGAAAACCTAGCTGATGGATTAGGTATAGATAAAGACGGCTTGACAGAAACCGTCCGTATATTTAATCAAGCCACCAACGATGGGACTTTCAACCCCACCATTCTCGACGCCAAGAATACTCAGGGGATTTATCCACCTAAGAGCAACTGGGCCTTACCTATAGATAAACCACCGTATCTTGGTTACGCGGTCACGTGCGGTATCACCTTCACATTTGGAGGATTGAAAATTAATAACCGTGCTCAGGTTGTAGATACGGAGGACATCCCTATACCAGGGCTCTACGCAGCTGGAGAGCTAGTTGGCGGATTATTCTATAACAACTATCCTGGTGGATCGGGGCTCATGTCTGGATCAGTGTTCGGGAAAATTGCAGGAGACAGTGCTGGACAAGATATCGTATAGCCTGTACCTCAAATACTTGTATGATTAACTTGACCGAAGATACCTCGACCCTTATATTAATTCATACTCAGTGCAGAATATCGAATCTCGTGAAACTATAATAAGCTAGGAGGTCATATCGCCATGTCCTACGGTAGTGGTGAATACGTATATGAATTAGCGGAGAATTGGGGTACGCTTCCCGATGCCAGAGAATTTAATCAAGTAGCGGGAGTGGCGGTGGATGAAAACGATAGAGTATATATATTCAACCGGAGTGACCACCAAGTAATGATCCTCGATAGCTATGGTAAATATCTATCGGATTGGGATGCAAAATTCGTTAATCCACACGGCATACATATCGCCCCAGATGGGAATATTTATCTAGCAGATCGTGACGCCCACGTCGTCCACAAATACAGTGCAGACGGAAAATTGGCCTTGACATTGGGAACCGTTGGCAGACCATCGAATACAGGATACGATCTCGACGAAAAAATTGTTAAACGAGTCGCAGGGCCTTTCAATTTGCCAACAGGAATAGCAGTTAATGAAGAAGGCTATATTTTTGTATCTGATGGTTACGGTAATGCGAGAGTCCACAAATATAGTCCAACTGGCAGTCACATGTTGTCATGGGGCACCGCTGGTACGCTTAACCCAGGACAATTTCATCTGCCGCACGGTATTTGTCTCGATAACGATGGTTTAGTCCTTGTCTGTGACAGAGAAAACAACAGAATACAAGTATTCACCCAAGATGGAGACTTCGAAGGCCTTATATCCGGGTTATTACAGCCCACCGATGTATGTGTAGGTCCCAACAATGAGCTTTATATAGCAGAACTAGGCCACCGTATGACTATCCTCGATCAAAACTGGAACGTTGCTTCGCGCTGGGGAGGCGAAAAGAGCCATAATCCAGGTCAGTTCGTTGCGCCTCATGGTGTTGCCATAGATTCGCACGGGGACCTATATATTGGTGAAGTGCTAGAAGGAAGACGAATTCAAAAATTTATTCGCCAAAAGTAGTTAAACTATTGCTATATCGGCAATCTACAGCGTCAATCTTAATTGCAACCAAAAAATTCGGTTAATTTTTAATGTTAGGAGAATATATGAACGGTGACGAAATTATAGCCAAGATACTGAAGATGGAGCAGGTAGACTGGCTATCCTGCTTCCCGGCCCAAACTCTAATTAATGAAGCAGCAAAAGCCGACATACGTCCTATACTTTGTCGCCAAGAACGCGCTGGAGTCAATATGGCAGATGGATACAGTAGAATCAATAATGGCAATAAAATTGGAGCCTTTACCATGCAAACCGGGCCAGGCGCGGAAAACGCATACGGTGGTGTAGCCCAGGCCTTCGCAGACTCTGTTCCTATTTTATTGCTACCCGGCGGCCAGCCTCGTGAGAGAATGAATGTTCATCCGAATTTCGAATCAGTTCCAAACTACCAGGGCGTAACAAAGTACAGTGCACTGATTAACATGGTTGAGAGGATACCAGAGTTAATGAGAATGGCATTTAGTCAATTAAAACACGGGCGCCCGGGACCAGTATTGCTAGAAATACCAAGAGATGTAGCGTTAGCTGAATACCCCGGAAGTTTGGACTATGAACCAGTCAAGGTTTTCAAATCAGAAGCATCACCTCAAGACGTTTCAGACTTGGTTGCAGGCCTTCTAAAATCTTCAAACCCAGTTATGAATATAGGACAGGGAGTGCTATATGCTGAGGCATCCGAGGAATTAATTGAACTGGCAGAATTAACCAATATACCTGTTATGACCACCTT
>CAYSLK010000038.1:0-12426 GCA_964431885.1 uncultured Dehalococcoidia bacterium
ATATACAAACGATGAGAGCACGAACCATAAATTTATATTGAAAAGGCTCGATAATCAGATCAAACCACATGGGTATGCCGTCCTATTTGGTGTTCAGCAAACACTTCTCCGTGAGACCCGTAAAGTTCGGTTAAGACTTCCTTAGTGAATACTGATTCTGGTTTCCCATGAGCACAGATATGTCTGTTGATACATAATACCTCGTCGAATCTGTCGGCCAAAGTGTTTAAATCATGAGTTGCCACTAGAATCGTTTTGCCTTCATCTCTAAGACTTCTTAGAACGTTTATAACTCCCTCTTGTGATGAGATATCAACGCCACTAAAAGCCTCATCCAGTATCAAAATATCGGCTTCCTGTGTTAGGGCACGAGCTATAAATGTGCGTTGCCTCTGACCTCCAGATAAGTTAGACACTAAATCGTTTCGGTTATTCCACATGTCAACTTTTCTCAGAGATTCTTCAATGGAACTATTATCTGCGAGACCTAGGCTACGTAGGAGTGAACCCTTTGATGATTTTCCAAGACTCACAACATCCCACACTGATAGTGGAAATCTCCAGTTTACGCGCTCTTTCTGAGGGACATAACTTATTTTACCTTGCGAATTACCTGGAGGCTTACCATTTACTAAAATTTCACCATGTGCTATTGGTTGTAGTCCAACTAGAGCATTGAATAAGGTACTTTTACCGCCTCCGTTTGGACCTACAACTCCAGTGAGAACTCCCTTGGGTATAGCGAACGATACATTGTCTAAAGCTAAGAAATTCTCGAATTCTATGCATGCATCAAAAACTTGAATACAACAGCTGCAATTCTGTTTTGAGCATGGACATTTTAAAGTCATATGTTTCCCCAATATAATTATGGTAGTTTGTCTAATCCCTTAAATTCGAAACGATCAGATCAATATTGTATGTAATGAAGTCAATATAGCTTTGGTCAGGATTAAGGTTTTCTACATTTAAACCAGTAACCACTTTCACTCCTGTTTCCTCTGCAATTCTTTGGGAAGCCTCACCGTTGGTATCTTGTTCAAGGAATATGACCTCTATTGAATGTTGCCTTATAAGCTTTATGGCTGATGTCAGATCCTTTGGAGTGGGTCCGGCTTTTGAACTGAGCGACGGAATCACAGCTCTAAGGACTTCAATATTATAGCGCCTGCCCAGATAGCCTAAAGATTCATGTTCTGTCAAGACCTTTCGTTTAGCCGGGGATATTTTATTTATTTCGGTGACTATATTGTGGTCTAAATTCTTTAGTTTAACAGCATATTCTGCAACCCTTTTTTCATAGTAATCGTGTCCCACGGGATCGATATCGGACAGGACTTCTGCAATCGATTCTATCACTATTAAAACCAAATTAGGATCAAACCAGAAGTGTGGATCATATTTATGTACAGCGTGACCGTCTTCAGACTCGGAGTGACCGTCTTCAGACTCGGAGGATAAGATCTGCGGAATAAAGTCTGTCAATGTTACCAAAACAATATCTTTATGGCTATTTAAGAGTTTATCAAGCCAGAGACCTTCATATTGCCATCCAACAGCAAATACATATTGGGCATCTGTTATTTTGGCAATATCTTTTGCACCAGGAACATAGGTATGTGTATTAACTGAAAAAGGAATTATGTGATCAGCTGAGACTCTTTCTCCTCCGATATAATTTACCCATTCAGCGATTAGAGGAGTGGTAGCCAGTATTCTGATCTTATTTGTACTAGAAAAAGATGACTCAGTTTTGGGTGTTGCCTTGATGTTTGAGGTTTGCTGTTGAACCGAAGTGTTATCAGGATTAGATGTACTACATGATGGTATTGTTAAGATTATTATAAGTAGTGCAACATACAACAGAGTAAGTTTACCAAACATCAAAGACCTCCGGTCACTCGGGGCTAATTAATGAGAATGAGTCTCACTCCCCATAAATTGAGAATAACTCTCAGTTTATGTTTTGTCAAGAGCGAAAGACGCTAGTATAATTGGATAATGACATCAGCTAGAAGCGAATCCAGAAACTTACTAAGTTCACGTAATGCATCTATTACCAATCCGAGGTTGGTAGTGCTAGAGCTGTTGCTGGAAGAATCTCGTCCCTTAACCATAGATCAACTACTAAAACTTTCAGGTGGAAAACTCGCGCAATCTACTCTATATCGCGTTATTAATGATTTGAGAGATTTTGGTTTAATAACTGAATTCACTACACCTGAGAACACCATGGTCGTCGAACTCAACTTAAGAGGAACGCGACATCACCATCATATTTTTTGTCGAAAATGTGGTTCCATAACAGATATTGAACTCAACCCTGAATTGGAATTAAATTTAGAAACAGAAGTAAAGAAGATTGAGAATGAATATTCACTTTCAATTGATTCTCACTCCCTTGAGTTATTTGGCTCATGCAACTCCTGTACAATGAAATCTAAATAGCACGCAATTAATTGTAGATATCTTACTTTCTGTCTTCACTAATTGACATACAATTTACTATTGACCTCCATAGCCAGATGTTTAGGAATCAATCATCCTCTCATATCTAATGTGTTTCAATGTGTGGTTATATAAGTAGGAGGGTTTTATCCGTCAATATGGATTCTATGTATGTCTGAGTCTATCGTTCAGCCTTTGGGTCAACAATAATGATTTTAACCATCTATTCTAATTTATTGGAACAAATTTAATTACAGATGGAGGATACAAGATGAGATTGAGAAATAAAGTCGCTGTAATTACAGGTGGATCTCGTGGTCAGGGAGCTGCTGAAGCCAGACTTTTTGCAAAAGAAGGAGCATCCGTTATTATCGGTGACATATTAGACCATGAGGGTGAAAAGGTTTCAAGTCAAATACAAAAAGAAGGAGGATCCGCATTATATGTTAGATTGGATGTTCAAAAGTCAGATGACTGGTATTCAGCGGTACGATTGGCGGTTAAAGAGTATGGCAAAATAGATATATTAGTCAACAACGCAGCCATTCTCACTTTGAGTACCATAGAAGAAACTACAAAAGAAGAATGGGATAAAGTCATGGATATCAATATGTGGGGCATTATGCTAGGAACTAAAGCTGTTTTACCTGAAATGCGTAAAGCAGGTGGAGGTTCCATAGTAAATATTGCTTCATTATCAGCTATAACTGCCCAACCATGGGCTGCTGCTTACCATGCATCTAAAGGAGCGGTCAGAATTCATACAAAAGAAGCCGCGTTAGAATTTGCTAAAGATAACATAAGAGTGAATTCCATTAATCCTGGAGCCATTGATACAGATATGATAAGGGATGCATACGGTATTGAACGACAATCTGAATATGAAGACCTAATTCCTTTAGGGAGATTGGGTACACCGGAAGACATAGCAAGAGCGGTTTTGTTTTTTGCTTCAGATGACTCAAGTTATATTACTGGGTCTGAACTTAATATCGATGGTGGTAGGTTTGTAAAGTCATAATCGTTATAACATGTGTATAAGTGTAACAACACTAAACAATTATACAAAAAACGATAAGAGCATCGATAAACTCCCTGAAATAATGTATATATTATGGATAAAAAAGGGGTGAACTTTGAGTATCAGCAAAGAACCTATACCAAATATTGCCGGTCAGATTATGACAGTAAACGGACTGATCGATCCTGAGCATCTTGGCTCTACAATTATGCACGAACATCTCTTTATTGAGCTCTGGAGAGATAAAGTCCCCTCCGTTGGTGAACCTGATGAAGAGTCTCAACTATGGAATGAGAAGCTAAACATTAAAAACCTGCACATGGCCCACCGACGCCAACCACATATCAAAGACAATTACATACTCAGTGAGGAAGATATGATTATCGCTGAGACGATGCAATTTAAGAAATGGGGTGGCTCCACTATAGTGGACGTTACAAACATAGGCTTAGGCCGGAAACCATATTCTTTAAAACGAGTGTCTAAATCTACCGGACTGAACATTGTTATGGGATCAGGATGGTATCAGAAGGCATATCATCCTGACAATATGGACCAAATGACCGTTGAGGATATGACCGACGAGATTGTACGTGACGTAACTGTAGGGGTCGGAGATACTGGTGTACGATCAGGCATAATTGGCGAAGTGGGGATCAATGGGCAGCCGCTGACACCGAACGAGATCAAGAGTCTTCAGGCCTCTGCACGGGCCAGCAGAGTCACCGGAGCTGCGATCACACTGCATCGAGGAGGTGGCGGCAGTGAGAGGTGCGAGACCATGAGTATATTGTCTAAGGAAGGATCTGATCTTTCGAGAGTGATCTTCGGGCACAGTGATGAGATTGCCGGTGATGTCCCACTGATGATGCAGCTACTAAACCAAGGTGTTTATATCCAGTTTGACCTGCTGGGTCGCGTGGGGGTACCGTTGAGATTTCACCCGTATGGTGATGATCAGAGATCACTTAATGCTAGCGCAAGCACAGCCGCCGTGGCTGATGCTATACCACTACTTATTAAGAAGGGTCACGCTGATCGTATATTGCTGTCCCAGGATGTCTGCACCAAAATGCAGCTTAAAGCATATGGCGGTACGGGATACTCATTTATTCTGGAAACATTTCTGTCTGAGATGAGATTGCGGGGAGTGTCGGAGGAGGATATCAACATGATAATGTTTGAGAATCCCGCCCGAATACTTACATTCGTTGAGCCTCAACATTAAGCTCTGATATCTTAGAGGATTGAGCTGATGACTACCTGTTATCATTAAAGTGTTTAGGCTCCTCCAGTCCAATGCTATTGGTGTATTTGCACCTTAACGCATCTAGAGCTTTTGTCAGATGCTATATCAAACCCCTGTTGAATATCCGACAGTGTAAATTTATGTGTTACCAAATCATTAAGATTTACTCTTCCTGAATTCATTAAGTCTATGGCTACTTCATAATCATGTTTTCCATCTATTATGCTGTAACAAATGGAAACCAATATGTTGTGCTCTTTGATATGGCACTGTAAAAAATCCACTGGAACAGGAGTAGAAAAGCATCCTAGAATGACTATTTGACCCATATGACGGGTTATGTCAAGCGACTGATGAATTGTCGCCTCACTGTTACCGCCAACAGTTTCTAGGGTTATATCGGAACCTCGACCTTCTGTACTGTCTAGCACAGCTTCTTTGAGCAAAGGGCCATCAGGAGGTAATACTTCATCGGCACCCAGCAGTTTCGCTTGTTCCGCCTGATGGTTATGTCGTGCTGTAACGAATATTTTGCCAGCTCCTAAAGCCCTGGCGGCTGCAACTGTAGTAAGACCAATTGTACCTGCTCCTAATACTACCACTGTGTCACCGCTGTTCATCCGCCCCCTACGTATACCATGAATCGATACTGCTAATGGTTCTACTAGTGCTCCATCTTGCCAATTCATGTTTTCTCCTAGAAGGTAACAGCCATCAGATCTTCGCTTAATGTATTGGGCAAATCCCCCTCCTTCATTGGCTGCCTTGTTCGAACAATGTATAAATTCACCCTGTCTACAAAACCAACAGTTTTTACAATTCAAGCCCTGCCCAATAGTTTCTATAGCTACGCGCTCTCCAATTCTAGCCTTATCAACGCCTCTGCCTACTTCAACTATCTTACCAGCTACCTCGTGTCCTCCAGGAACCGTAACTAGGTGAGAATAATCTAGAAGATCCGACCCACAAATACCGGAGGCCTTCACTTGTATCAATGCGTCTCGGTCTCCAAGATTAGGACGGGCTATGTCTTTCAGTTGCATTTTATCTTTACCATCATGTAAAGCCGCTTTCATAGTTGTCAAACTCTTCCCCCTGTATAAACTTTCTATTATTCGTTCAGTAAATAATAACAAAGATTGTCACTTTGTAGCTTTACATTTCACAGACATAATACATAGATTAACTACTTTGGGAAGAGAAGATAACAAATCTACAGGATCTAAATCGCACTGCTTATTGCTTCAGGAAGGTTTCGTGATACGACTTTTAAAGAGTAGAAATAATTAAGACTATAGATTAGATATGATTTAGGAGCTATTATGACTAATCGTTTGAGATTAAAGAATAAGGTCGCGATTGTGACAGGGGCTGGTTCTAGCGGTCCTGGCATCGGAAATGGCAAAGCTATAGCTATACTTTTTGCACGTGAAGGGGCACGCGTGTTACTTGCGGATCTGTGTGAGGAACGGGCTCATGAAACGCTTTTATCAATTGAGGCCGAAGGTGGAAATGCATCCACCCTTACAGTAGATGTTACCAACAAGGAAAGTTGTAGCAATATGATTGATGAAACTGTGAGACGATATGGCCAAATTGATGTTCTTGTAAATAATGTTGGCATATCTAAACGCGGCTCTGTATTGGATGTTAATGAAGAAGAGTGGGATAATATTATGGCAGTCAATGTAAAAAGCATGATGCTTACAAGTCAGCAGGTCATTCCAAAGATGAAGGAAAGAGGAGGCGGATCTATTGTTAATATTGCTTCAACTGCAGGTTTAAGAGCTCATCGCAGTACCCCGTACACTACGTCCAAGGCCGCAGTTATAGGATTGACTTTCTCGATGGCTGCTGATCATGGCAGAGAAAACATTAGAGTGAATGCTATAGCCCCAGGCCTAGTTTACACTCCTATGGTAGCTCCACGTATGGATGATTATCTAAGAGATAGTAGGCGAGAAGCCTCACCTTTAGGAATTGAAGGTACCGGATGGGATATAGGATGGGCCGCCCTTTATCTAGCTAGTGACGAATCCAGATGGGTGACTGGAGTGGTGTTACCTGTGGATGCAGGGTTGACGGTTACTACTGGTATCACGTATCAGCCGTTAGGGCAACAGACCAAGTACTAGTATAAGCTTAATAGGACAAGAGAGATTTTATCTACAGCTTTTCTTGCTGGCTAGGAAGATAGGAATGATACGATCAGTTTTTGATTGATAGTCTTGATATAGTGGGTAGGCCTTTACCGCTATGCACCAAAGGCGGTGCCGTTCTACAGGGTCCTTAATTTCACGAACTGTCATCGAGTAGAGTTTGGTCTCATCTCTGATTTCAATTTCGGGATTTTCTATAAGATTATAATACCAAAGCGGATTCTTAGGAGCTCCTCCTATTGAAGCCACTAATATATACTTATCTCCGTCCGTCACTTTCATTAGAGGTGTTTTTCGTATCGCGCCGGTTTTTCGCCCTATGTTATTAACTACGACGACTGGTAGTCCTCTTAATGTAGTACCATCTTTGCCTCTACTCTTTTCATATAACTCAACTTGATCAGCAACCCACTGTGAGGGACTAGGTATGTATTCGTTCATTGTGCATTAAACTCCCATAGCAAACATACTGATAAGTTCACACTAGGTAAACTCTTATTTGATGATTGCACCGATAGCATAATTAGATAGAATTCCATATCTTGACAAGATAGATCCGTTTGGTCATTCATAATATCTTTATACTGAGAACACTTAACTGCTTGTCTGACATTTCAGTTAAGTGTTCTCAGTGTTTTGTGGTTATTTAATACCATCGGGCGTCATAAATATTGCGTACTGGAGGAGCAGATACCAAATTAATAGCATCACCAAGTATAGTATTCACCAGGGGAGTTGCATTCTCAGCACTCTTCTTGTTGTCATACATAGCTATAACGGTAATTTCATTTTCATCGGTGTATATATAACCCCAATTTATAAGTCCAGCTATGTTTGAAATTTGTCCGCTCTTTGACGACATGAAGTCGTCGAGTTGATTCATCTTTTTGGGTTTGATTTGTACGATTGTTCTAGACGCTGCGTTCATTACAAAACCTCTCTGATTCATACTTCAAAATTTACCACAGGGGGTTGCCTATTCATATCTTAGTGCCTCAGCAGGATAGATCTTACTAGCCGAGTTAGCGGGTATCACGCTAGCCAAAATGGATGCGATGATCGTTATTGCAATTAATATGCTGACATCACCTATTGGTACTACAAATTTGGCTCCTTCGAACTCTTTGGAAATTTCTAGGAAAATCAACCATGACTGTAAAATACCGAGAAATATTCCTACAATTATCCCTAAAAATGTTATAAATGATGATTCTATTAAGAATTGGATTCTTATCATGCTGGATTTGAATCCAACAGCTCTGAGCACTCCTATAGATTGCCTTCGTTCAACTACTGCTCTTACTGACAATACTCCTATAGCTGCGACACCAACAACTAATCCAAGGCCACTGAATCCCTGGAAAAGTTTATTAAATGCATCGTTTGTTGCCCTTTCTTCCTCTAGGTTATCTAGGAGACTTTCTGCACTCATACCATTTTTCAAGAAAATCTTTTCTAACTTCTGAGAGTAGCCTGATACCAATTCTTTGTTTTCCAGTGAAAAATAATAAGTGTCAAGAGGAGTAGCCTGATTTGCTATTGACGGTATCAAAGATCTAGTTGAATAGAATGTCGCAGAATTATTTGACCAACCTGTTCCTGATGCTAGTCGTTCTACGACCCCTATAACTATTAATTTCCTAGGTTCTGATGAACTCCGTCTCTTCTTCATTTCTATAGAAAAAGAATCCATAAATTTCGGATCTCCTGGAGTTACATAGGATGTTTTAAAAGTTCTGTCCGGAGGACCGAACGGATCTCCAGAGGGTATGATCGATGCGCTGGCAATAACCAGTTCTGGATTATTTATCAATGCTTTCCAAATTTGTCTGTCTGTGCTTCCGTATTTCGGATCAAAATGGGCAAATTTCCATTGAGTCGATTCAAAAAACGAATCTTCTAAGGAAATGAGTTTAGAACGCTTATATGTGTCGTTATCCCCCTCAAATTCCTTCACTTCAATGGGAACATTGGATCCTCCTGCGACAACGGAGAAATCAGATATGTTTAGGGAATCTCTTATATCTCCTGCAATGGGCAGGTCTGGGCTTATGGTAGCTTTAATATCATATCCGCCTGTCACTCTTTCTGGCTGTTCTGTAGTGATATCACCTATACCATTTAAAATTGAAAAAATCATTAGCGTAAATATGATTAGGGCAAACATAGCGACAGTTAAGCCAGTCCTAAACTTTGAGGCCATGGGGTAGCTTATAGCGATTTTAGTGACTGCTTTTAGGCCAGAAAATCTAGACAATATTAAATTTAATATAAATATCAATATTTTCGTGTTAGACATCAGTAACCAGACTGCAGCTGTTGTTGTTATGGCACCGCTTAACGGCCAAAACCATGGGCCTGGTTCCGATAATTCTCCTGTCAATGGTTCAAAGAAATCGAATGGTAGGGAATTGACTAAGAGTACGAGCCCTCCCTCCAAGGTGCCTCCAATTTGATTCACAGTTTCAATATTGGAATTATATCGAGAAACTAAAAATCTTATGAATAAAGCGAAAGCCAACACACTGCCAGTTAACCCTATAAAGAAGCTCGCACCTGTCTCACTTTTTAACCCTAAGGCCAACAATATGAGCGAAAACGTTCCAAGGATGAGATAAGAATGTTTCCCGAATAATTTAAATAATGAAGTCGACATATTGATGGGCCATAGAATCGGAGATAATAATAAAAGTATGAGGGATTTTATTCTGTTTGGGTTTCCGTTAATAATGGCTACTATTTGCTTAATAGGAAAGATTAGATCCCAAATAAAACCGAATAGCTTATCTCTTGTAGTTTTTGAGTTCTTTTTCACGAACTCATCTTTAAGACCTCTAATTGCGACGACAATATTTAAGTTACTAGCTCGATATGCGGAAAATACCACCGTAATAAAAGTTAATAATAAGCCACTGCTAAAGGCTATTAGTAAGGATACAATTGAGTAGTGCGGCGTGATTGTGAAATCGTCTGCATCGATTAAATCTTGGAGAATGAATACTAAACCAAAGCTTAAGCCCACTCCAACGATAATGCCGACAACGGCAGCCAAGAAAGCATATACTGTTCCTTCATAGGTAAATAATTGGATCAAATCTCTTCGTTTCAATCCCACGGCTCTTGCCATTCCTAACTCTGTTGATCTTGCAGCAGCAAGTAGAACAAAGACTAGGAAAATCAATAACATTCCGACCATAATAGAAAATGAACCAAAAATTGAGAAGATAGTGGTTACTCCAGTGGCAACGGTCTCAGCTAATTTGACACTATCGCTTTTTCGTTCATCAACCCTGAGTGTATTTAATGAAGATGAAAGAATTGATATTTTACCTGCATCCTCTTCTAATCCGGCCCTATCTAAGACTCCCAGTATAATAAGTTGAGTCTGATAGTCACCTATTTCGGTTATGAAATCAACATCGAAATTCCCAGCAGTCAAATTAGCCGCTAATTGATTGAGGCTGTCTGATGAATCTTTATCTGTTCGCTGAATGTTTGTAGCCTCTACTGACAAGAAGCCAGGTATATTATTATTTTTTAAAATATTAAATATTTCTTCAGCCACGTCAGTATTGGTTAATTCAGCCCTTAAAAATCTCGTGACATTTTCTGAAAGTTCTAGAGGTTTTTCTCCTGAGCCTCTATTTGAAACGGCTATATTGGTGATCTTACCTTTTTTGTTAAGAAACTCTTGTAATGAATTCAGTTCAAATAAGATGTAAGGATTTCTTCCACCTCCAGCTAATCCGCCGTTTTCAAGGACATCTAAAATCAAGAAGTCTGTTTTCCCTGAGCGACTATATACACTAAGATTTTCATTTTTGTTGATTTTTAATGTTGTGCTGGCGTCGGCATTAATGTAGATCTGATTAGAGGTGAGAGAATTAATAGAAACGGTTTCACCTCGTAGGTTTTCTAAAGTATCAAAACTGTCTGAATATTCACCGTCGATGCCCCGGACTCGGATATTGCTTTCAGCTAATCCTAGTGCATCGTTTGATACTGGCAAATTAATTTCAATTAATGGCAGTAGTCCGTCTATTTCAGGATTGTTTGAGGCAAGTTTTTCTATATTTTCGAATTCAGAGTAGTCAAAATACTCTTCTCCGAAAAGTTGATTACCTGGCCCTTTAATTAATTCATCTGTTTGCCCCAGGAAATCTAAAGCTACGGAACGGACAGAATACCTGACCGTATCGCCAATTCCGAGCGAAACGGCAATAATGGCAGAACTGAGCATTAATCCTATGATAATTAAGATACTTTGACCTTTTCTCCTAGGGATGTTTCGAGTGCCCATTTTTACTAAAATGAACCGTCGTGTAGCACCAATCAATATAACTAGTGATATGATGACTACAAGTGATATCATCGATATTGATAATTCTGTCGCGGGTAATCCGAAAACCTTTTCCATTTGTTAAACTATTTCCCCGTCCTTCATCTGTATTATTCTATTTGTTCGCCCTCCGACATAATCCGAGTGAGTTACAATTACAAATGTTTGGTTATTTTTCTTATTCAGATTCGTCAACAGGTCCATAATGATCTTTTCATTTTGACTATCTAGGTTGCCAGTAGGTTCGTCCGCCCATACAATCGCTGGATCATTGGCTAGGGCCCTGGCTAGAGTAACCCTTTGTCTTTCGCCTCCTGATAATTCACCTGGCAGATGATGTTGCCAGTCTTCTAAATCAACCTCTGATAACTTTTGTAAGGCTCGGTCACGGGCTTCTTTAGCTGAGAAACCCGAGACGAGAAGGGGTAATTCGACATTTTCCACAGCTGATAGAACCGGAAGGAGGTTGTATGTTTGAAAAACGAAACCCATTTTTTTTGCTCTTAGTTCACTCAATTGATCATCATTTAAATCGGTTAATGTTTGACCTTGAATTAAAATGTTGCCGTCATCAATGGAGTCTAGCCCGGAAAGACAGTTAAGGAGGGTCGTTTTTCCACATCCACTGGGCCCCATTATTCCCACTACTTCCCCTTCTTCAATGGATAGGTCTAATCCTCTGAGGGCATGGACTGGCTGGTCGCGCGACCCGTAATATTTATGCAAGTTTTCTGTTGAAATTACTATGTCTGTCATTTTACTTCCTGTTTTATCTTTTGTTATGTTCATTATATTAAAATGTGCTCTAAGTACGTAAAAACATTTTCAGTAAGCAGCTAACGTAAATTAGTAATAGAAATAATGCATAAGTCTATCGGGACAATTCTGTGGTTGGGTAGTACACATTATATAACGTTTTTCAGCAAAAAGGGATTGTAATGATAGAGCTAACTGTTTGAGAAATCCAGCGAAGTGCTTTAATTTTGAGCTTCATGAAGCCTCAGGTCGTTGCAATTTTATGATTAGGGTAGGGAATGCTTATATATAATTCCCTCTATCAACTAAGGCTCCATCAAGAAATACGTCAGTAACATTTGATAATGCCGTTATATCATCGGAAGGATCTCCATCTACAACTAATATGTCAGCCTGTTTTCCCGCCTCTAATGAACCGACTTTGTCATCAACATGACAAGACTTCGCAGAATCA
>CAYSLK010000039.1:0-25093 GCA_964431885.1 uncultured Dehalococcoidia bacterium
GGCCAGAATTGGGCATCCACTAAGTCAAAGAATACACGTGAATCGTGGAGGAGAACTACCTCGTAAGCCACCGAAGGTTAAGTCAAAGGATATCGGGCCAGGTAAAGTTTACAGTGGCAAAGATTGGGAAGTAACCGCAGCCCCTGCTGTGCATGTGGAACCTTTTCTAGATTCCCTAGCGTACAGGATTGACACTCCAGATGGAAGTGTTGTCTTTACTGGTGACACAGAGCCCTGCGACTCCGTCAGAGAGTTAGCTAGAGACGCTGATGTAATGCTATGTATGTGCTGGAATGACCAAGATATCATGAAAGAAATGGGAGAGAATCACGGCCAATGCGGAACGACAGGCGCTGCACAATTAGCACAGGATGCTGGCGTTAAAAAACTCGTGTTGTCCCATATAGGACCACAGTTATCTAAACATCCATACATGGAAAAAGGCATTGGTGATGTGAAACGAATCTATGACGGCGAGCTGATATTTGCCGACGAGTTGATGTCCTTCACAGTATGAGTTTTAAAGGTCATACAGAATCTTTCGCACAGAAATTGATCAATCGTTCCTCTACAATTGTTGACTGGCGACCCCACACTCCATTTTATTATGGCTGGCTGGTTATAGGCACCGCCGCAACAGGTGCCTTTGCTGCCACTGGAGTAGCACAGATTGTCATAGGTGGTATCCAAGGTTTGATATTGGATGACATGTCGTGGAGCCGCAGCACTATCGCTTTTGCAGTCACTGCAGGGACATTAGCATCTGGTATTCTATCGCCGTTCATAGGGAAATTGGCTGATCGTTATGGTCCGCGTCTTCTTATGCCTTTATCTGCACTCGTAGTTGGTTCATGTTATTTCGCTCTTGCAAACATACACACGATTTGGCAATTCTATCTAGCCTACATTATCGCTCGAGCTGTAGCTAATCCAAATCTCATAGGTATAGTTCCACAAACCGTTTCCGTTAATTTCTTCCACAGGAAAAGGAATTTCGTTCTTGGAATCACATCTATGGCACGCCCAGTAGGAGGTGCAATTAACATTCAAATAATAATGTTAATTGCGCAAGCCTTCAGCTGGAGACATGCATATCGGTATCTAGGGGTTTTCTCTTTTATATTAATTCTCCCGCTTTTTATAATCATGAGAAGAAAACCGGAAGATATGGGGCTAAATCCAGATGGCGATCCTAGTTCTTCAGCAGAAATAGATCCTGGTTCTGTCCCAAGCCTTGAGTCTCTAGCAAATAAATCCGAATTCAGTTGGGAAGTTAGAGAAGCCATAGGAACTTCGGCATTTTGGCTTATAGTGATTGCAGAAACATTGTCCATTTTAACTGCCGGAGCGTTGAGCTTTCACTCCGTCCCCTTCCTTGAAGATTCCGGATTGCCGAAAGGATTGGCAGCTACTGCCTTGAGTATCAGTGTTTTACTGGGAGCAATTGTGAACCCAGGATGGGGTTACCTCTCGGACAGATTTTCCCCGAGAACTTTAGGATTAGTGGCCTTAATCACTACAGTATTGGCAACATCGCTGTTTCTAATAGCTATTCTCCGCGATTCAACTACAATAGGTTTCATGGCTGTCATAACATGGGGGTTAGCTTCTGGAGGCGTTAATATCCTTAGCAACATGATGATGGCGCAATACTTTGGAAGGAATTCATACGGATCCATAACAGGATTAACGGGACCATTCAAATTGGTAGGGTTAGGGATAGGACCAGCACTAGGTGCTATTCTGCATAATATCACAGGAGGATATTATATGCTGTTTCTTTACGCTATTGGGGCATATTTACTGGCGATAATACTGATTTTCTATGCTCGTCAGCCTTCCTTGCCACCAAGAGCTATGATACAGGAAAATTCATAAACCGAGGGAGGTAAACCCAATGGCAATGACAAGTGATGTTGTAATAATCGGAGGTGGTGCAGCAGGATGTTCTGTAGCATATTTCCTAGCCCAAATGGGTATTAAATCGATAATTGTCGAGAGGCAAGGGATAGGATCTCAGGCATCTGGTTATTCAGCTGGAGGCCTAAATCCTCTTCAGGGAGAGAATATGCCCGGTCCTCTTGCAGAGTTTGCCCTAAGTTCCTTCGATCTAAATGTAGGCTTGTGGCCAAAACTCCAAGATGAGTCCGGAGTCAACTTTCACGCAAGGTTTGTGGAGATAATCAAACTGGCATTTGACCAATCCGAAATGACACACCTGATTGAAACTTTCGATATCTACGATACATCTGCTGGATTTTCGGCTCGATGGATGGAACAGGATGACTTATACGATTTGGAACCAAGACTATCTAAAGAAATAGTAAGAGGGTTATGCACTTATGGGAACGCAGTTCTGGACAGTCGTCTGTACACTGAAGCTTTATTTCAAGCGGCCAGCAAGCGAGGTGGTTCCCTTATAACTGGTGAAGTTATTAATCTACAGAAAAAGGGGAGTCGCATTACTGGCGTCACTTTAAATACAGAAAATTTAGTCTGTGATTCAGTGGTGTTGGCCAATGGTCCCTGGTCATCAGTAGGTTCGGACTGGTTAGACACTTCAATACCTGTTAAACCGTTAAAGGGAGAAATATTGCGTATGGCACCGCCTAATGGTGGCATTCCTTCCTATGACTTTACCTCTACCCAAGCCTCTCTGTTTTCTAGAGCAGATGGCCTATTATGGATAGGAGCCACTGAGGAGTGGAAAGGCTTCGATGATCAACCAAGTATTCGTGCCCGCCAATCACTTTTAGACGGTGCTATTAAAATGCTTCCAGCATTATCTGAGTCTGTCGTTGTAAAACAAACCGCCTGCCTTAGACCTGTAACTCCTGATTGGCTACCAATATTGGGCAAAGTACCAAATTGGGATAATGCTTATCTTGCCACCGGTGCTGGTAAAAAAGGAGTTTTAATGAGTACAGGTATGGGTAAGGCGATAGCAGAAATTATAACCACAGGTAACACACAACTGCCCATTGACTCGTTGAGTCCTAAGCGTTTCTTAACACACAGATTCTGATATAGAATCAGCGTGATTCGTATTACACACCTAATGTATCGTGCTACTGAATTTAACTTTACTGCTGGAAAGCCTGTATAAAGGTGGAATGGACGAACAGCCGACCATTTTACTTCAATATTATGTTGTTGTAATGAGTCTAGAGTATATGACTCTGTGCTGAATTGTTGAAAAGGTTGTTCCCTAACTTACGGTCGTGTATTTATAGGGCTGTGGTAACATAAGTGTGAATACTGTACCCAGAGGCACATCACAGGGCAAGGATATTCTGGATTTATGATACTAAAACTTCCATCGCTGACATGGCGACTGCTTCTCTTTCTCTTTGTGATAAACACAATCTCATGTTGGAATGAAGGTACGCAGACGAAATCACCATTAGAAATTCCAACCATACAATCAAAGCTTACCTTAGAAAACTCAGATTTGTCTTTTGTATTGGGCTCAACTGATCTGAGTGTTGGCCAAAACAGATTAGTGTTTGGATTGATGGATCGGGAGAAGGGACCTCTACGAGAAGGCCTGGTAAAGGTTTCAACCTACCGTATTACTCGCGAACATTCAGAGGGGCCTATAGAAGAATTGATGGCCACCTACCATGCTTGGCCTGCCGGTGTAGGGGGAGTATACACAATTGAACCTTCGTTTAATAATCCAGGGACATGGCAACTAGATGTTTCGGTCGTTTCTATAGATGGTTCGCGAAGCTTAAGTCATTCTAGAATTGAGGTTGCTTCAAAAAGTGCAACGCCCTCGATAGGTGCTTCGGTTCCCCGGAGCACTAATAAGACGATTTATGACGTTGATAATCTTAAAGAGCTAACGTCTGATAGAAATCCAGATAAGGAGTTATACCAAATGTCTATTGCTGAAGCACTGGACACAGGTAAGCCTCTACTTATAACTTTTTCCTCACCTGCATTCTGCCTATCTTCGGTTTGTGGACCTCAATTAAGCATTATCAAAGAAATGAAGAGCGCCCACTTGAATTTAGTGAACTTCATACACATAGAAGTGTACGAACAGCCACACAAGATACAGGGAGATCTCGCCAAGGCTACAGTGTCCCCCATACTTATCGAGTGGGGCCTGCCTAGTGAACCATGGACTTTTATAATCGATGGGGGCGGTATATTACGCGCTAAGTTCGAATCATACGCCACGCGTGAAGAATTGGAAAAAGTATTGGGAATTATTCAACCTTGACAAACACACATGCCCGGCTGAATGTTTATATCTGGCTATATGAAATCTCCTATGCTCATATTAGAGGATAGATAAAATGAACCCCGCTACATACTAGTTTGGAGAAACCAAAAATAATGGATTTCAATATCCTTACAGAACTTTTACCACCTAATCTACAATACCGACTATTGAAAGATGAGCTTTATAGAAAATCAATCGTCGAACTCCAACTAGTGGAATGCGCTACTCCTTTCACTCTGTCAGCATTATGCCGGGAACTTAAATTACCGTCGCTCATCATTACACCTCGGCCTGAGGACGCCCGTACTGTCCACGAACAGCTTATGGCAATAACTGGAGACGAAAATTCAACAGTGATCTTCCCCGAAATGGAAACGCTTCCCTTCGAACGAATAGTTTCCGATTCAGAAATCACTCATCAAAGACTGTCAACACTATCTAATTTGGTCAACTACAACAACTCCCAACTAATCGTCATAGCATCTATCTCTGCTATTATTCAAAAGACATTGAGTCACGAGATATTCCTTTCTAGTTCTCACCAAATTCGGGTTGGCGATCGTTTGAATATGGAAGATATTCTCGAAAAATGGCACAGGATGGGTTACAAAATGGAGCCTAGTGTGTACGACCCAGGAACAGCCAGCAGGAGGGGAGGAATTATTGATATTTTCCCTATCGGTAATTCCTTACCAGTCCGTATTGAATTCTGGGGTAATACAGTAGACAGCATACGCATGTTTGACTCTACAACGCAGCGCTCCATCAACTTTGTGGATAGCATACTCATTCACCCAGCTAATGAGGCATTGCCCGCACTACAGAAAACAGATCTCCTAACTGAAGCCCTGGAAAAAGTAAACATGTCTAACTGCACCAATGAAACACAGAAGAGGATACGAAATGAATTCGGTCTCATTCTTAATAACCATGATATAGATGAGATGAATTTCTATTCAGGATTCTTCAACCATGGCACTCTGCTAGACTATTTCCCGGATAACTCACTTGTCGTCACCATAAATCCTTCAGAGACAGAGGATATGGGAGCCGATGTTCTTAATCGCGTTGCCAAACTTAGAAAAGTAAAGGAGCAACGTAAAGACTTACCTATTGATTTTCCCTCATCTTATGTATCATGGAAAGAGATTGAAGGACGAGTTAGACGTTTTAAACATCAATTGCATGTCATTCATCCAGCCGAGCCGGATCAACTTCCGCGCAAAAAAATTTTAACGCTACCCTTCAGGGCGCCTCCAAAGTTCCTCGGTCATGTGAAAAGCTTTACAGATGAGATAGATGAGTTATACGCCAAAAATTACATAATCATTGTTGTCTCTTCACATTCTAAGAGACTGGCCGATATCTGTAATCAATCCGGACTATCCACAAATGAGGCCACTAGTCTAACCAAAATACCGAGGCCGGGTTCTATCACAATCCTACAATCCGATGGAATAGGACTTAAAGAAGGGCTTATTTTCTACGCTGAAGACGCACCTATATTAATCCTAACTGACACAGAGATATTCGGATTTACCAAACGCCGACGTTACAGCAAACGCTTAACAAGCCGCAGAAATAAACTTCTTTCTCAACTGTCACCAAATGACTACATAGTTCATATCGAACATGGTATAGGTAAATTTCTTGGCACTGGCCAGCTAGAAGGAGATAAAAAGGGAAGCGAATACCTGATAATTCAATATTCGCATGGGGACAAATTATATGTTCCAATGGATCATCTTGAGAGGATTTCTTCATACATTGGTCCAATGGATCGTCCTCCTTCCCTGACTCGCCTGGGTTCACAGGAATGGAATCGGGCCAAGGAAAAGGTGGAACGTTCAACAAAAGAGATGGCCTCAGAGCTGCTTTCATTATATGCTGAACGAGAATTAATAAAAGGCAAAGCATTTTCTCCAGACACAGCCTGGCAAACGGAAATCGAAAACTCCTTCCCTTTTAATGAAACCCCTGATCAAAAACGAACACTAGAAGAAGTGAAAACTGATATGGAGTCCTCAAGACCCATGGATCGCTTGGTTTGTGGAGATGTAGGGTATGGAAAGACAGAAATTGCTCTCAGAGCAGCTTTTAAATCTGTCGCAGATGGCAAGCAAGTCGCCATATTGGTTCCCACAACAGTTCTCGCTCAGCAGCACTATGTGACCTTTTCTCAACGTCTCAGTGCCTATCCAGTCAAAGTAGAGGTTATGAGCCGATTCCGTACCAAGAAAGAGCAGAGATCAATTGTGGATAGGCTTTCGAAGGGCGATATAGATATCTGTATTGGCACGCACCGCTTAATCCAAAGGGATGTTATTTTTAAGGAACTGGGTCTGGTAGTTATAGATGAGGAACAACGCTTCGGTGTTAAGCATAAAGAGCGACTAAAGCAGATGCGTAGAGAGGTAGATGTACTCACGTTAACAGCCACACCCATCCCACGAACACTACATATGGCGATGGCCGGTGTTAGAGACATGAGTACTATGGAAACACCTCCGGAAGAACGTTTACCCATAAAGACATATATTTCTGAATTTAGTGACGAATTGATACGTGAGGCAATTCTGCGGGAACTAGATCGGCAGGGACAAATCTACTTTTTACACAATAGAGTGATTAGTATTGATCATACTGCGCAACATATTAGAGATATCGTCCCTGAAGCATCAGTTGCTGTTGTTCATGGACAAATGAATGAAGGACAACTAGAAAATGTTATGTTAGATTTCGCTAACGGTGAAATCGATGTGTTGGTCTGTACAACCATAATCGAGTCTGGTTTAGATATACAAAACGTAAACACCCTAATAGTTAATCGTGCAGATAATTTTGGTTTGTCACAACTATATCAACTGAGAGGCAGAATTGGGAGAAGTGCACGGAGAGCTTATTCTTATCTTCTCGTTCCTAAATCTATAAGTATTACAGAAACAGCCCAAAAAAGGCTGAAGGCTATGATGGCAGCCACTGAGTTAGGCTCCGGATTTCATATAGCTATGAGAGATTTGGAGATTCGTGGAGCAGGTAATATCCTAGGGTCCGCTCAAAGCGGATACATACAGGCGGTAGGATTTCATCTGTATACTCAGCTGTTAGGTAATGCAGTAGAAGAACTACGAGCGAGAAACACTCTCGACATCAAGCAAATACCGGTGCATAACTCTTCTCGGTCGATATCCCATCAAAGTGCCAAATCCAACGACGCCGACAAATCAGAATTGGGATTTGACCAATTAAATATTAATGACGCTATTATGGTTGATCTAGGAATTCCATACAGCTTGCCAGCAACCTACATTGCTGAACTAGAATTAAGACTAGAAATTTATCAACGACTAACGCAATTAACCGGAATTGAAGATGTAGAGGATATAGGGAATGAATTAGTGGACCGATTCGGACCTTTGCCCATCCCGACACAAAACCTCCTCGCCATAATGCGTCTAAAATTACAATCTATGCAAGCTGATATAGAATCCATCACTAAAGATAGCGTTCACATTGTTATTACTATGAGGCACGATGTTGGAGGAGCGAAGCATGCTATTGAAAGGCGACTGACCTATCCTGTTAAAATTGGTAATAGGCAAATACGACTCGAAGTGGAAAAGTTCCCATCTGAATGGATAGAAATCGTCGAAGTTTCAGTAAATGAATTAGCTGATTTTCGGCGGCAGTTGGTCGATCATTCTCATATATGAGCGCTGGGTTTGCAATTGGTAAAAACGCATACTCGCCTAAAGTGACAGGCAAAATTGGCCGCACTTCGTAACACTAATAAAGTGACAGGACATAGGGCAATTCCATAAGACTTTCAATCCGCGGATATGATTCCACATCCTTGTGATTATCATCTCTATCTAAAAGTACCGGATTAATCCCAACATTTAGAGCTCCTTCAATGTCTGAGGTAATCTGATCCCCAACGTGAACGGTCTCTTGGGGTAAGGTGCCACATCTATCAAGAGCCGCACGAAAAATCGAAGGATGAGGCTTTTCAAAGCCTATCTCACGCGATGTAACCGTGAAATCCAAGTACGGCGTGAGGCCTAAACTTTCTGAAAGTTCGGCGGCATCACGATTGATGTTTGAAATCATACCTAAGGCTAATCCTTGGGACTTTAGTAAGTCAAAAGCGGGGAGCACATCGTCATAACGTGCCAAATCATAAGTCATCGATTGTATTCTCATCCAAATATCCCATGACTGGCTTTCAGTCACCTCCACACCGGCGCCCTTCAACACCAACTGTTCATACCGGGTGAAGAATAATTTATTACTAGACTTACTTTTCATTCTCAAAGGTCTAATAGCATTTTCTTCAGCCATAAATGCATCCGCAAGAGCATAACCCCTAACAATACCATCGGGCGTAACTTTAATATCAAATTCACTACAAGCTGCCGATTGTATTTCAAAACGAGAGGGACTAAACCCCGCCAAAGTGTTGTATAAATCGAAAAAAACCGCTCTTATCATGCCAGACACCCGATAACATATATATAACCTACTGCCATACTTCGAAATACCAGTGAAACATGTTTATAATATACCGTCAAGAATCTGAGTCATTAATCTAGAGCTATTCTTAAAAGGTGTTTCATGAAAGCAGGCAAATTGTCTATCGAATTTCTAGAAGAATTACTTAATGGGATAAATGTAAAGGATCCTAGAGTCATCCTTGGAGCTAAGCCAGGAGAAGATGCGGCTCTAATAGACTTTGACAACAAATACCTTGTCACCAAGACAGATCCTATTACATTTGCAACCGATCTTATAGGATGGTATGTCGTTCAAGTGAACGCTAATGACCTAGCCGTAATGGGCGCTACCCCAAAATGGATAATGGTAACTCTCCTTCTTCCTGAAGGGATATCAAAAGACAGAGTCGAAGAGATCTTTCACCAATTAATTGAAGCCTGTGAAAAATTAAACATCACTCTAATAGGCGGGCACACCGAAATCACCTACCAACTGCCCAGACCTATAGCTATTGGATCTATGATGGGAGAAGTATCCAAACAACGTGTTGTTTACACATCGGGTGCCTCCCCCGGCGATTCCATTCTGTTGACAAAAGGAATCGCCATAGAGGGAACCGCTATCCTAGCAAGAGAAGCTGGCTTGGATTTATGTAAAACTGGAGTTCCTGTCGAAATTATTGAGCGTGCCAAAAACCTACTATTCAAACCAGGTATCAGCGTATTACAAGAAGCAGCCATTGCCTGTGATACTGCTAGGGTCAGCTCTATGCATGATCCTACCGAGGGAGGACTTGCGACTGGGTTGATGGAATTAGCCAAGGGTGCAAAGGTAGGACTGAGAGTTGAGGCCAGCAAAATACCGGTGCTTTCTGAATGTAGTCTGTTTTGTTCTGCACTAGGATTAGATCCCATGGGGTTAATAGCTTCAGGTTCTCTACTGGCAACTGCATCTCCTACGGACGCCCAGAAACTCATAAATGCTTGGGGGCAGGCAGGTATTGAGGGATACGAAATAGGGAAAATCACCGAACCTAGCAAAGGTCTTAAGATAACCACGACCCATGGAAGTGAGAATTTGCCCTTGTTTGAAAGGGATGAATTAGCTCGTTTTCTAGCCGAAGATTAACAACCTTTATAGGTTTGAGATAGATATGCAGCTAAATAAAGACATATTATACAGATCTATCCTAGACTGTATACCAATTATCTAGTTGACACCATTTTAAACCCGATGCTAAACTGAGGTTAACGTACTTGGAACTAAATTTCATACCCTCAGGACAGAATTTGCCCGAAGGATTCGAAGTTAACTGGGCGGTGGTGTTAATCGTCGCGGGATTAGGTTTATCGGCAGTGATAGCGATGTTCATAGCATCCCGTATAATAGCACCCAAACGCCCCTCCAAATTAAAGGACATACCTTACGAGTGTGGTATTGAGCCTGCCCCATTTCAATGGTCGCAGATTCAAATCCGATATTACGTATTCGCGATTTTGTTTATTGTTTTTGACGTGGAAGCCGTTTTCCTATTCCCGTGGGCAATTGTCTTTCTAGATTCTATCCCGGCCGTATTTTATGAAATGCTCATCTTCATTGGCGTTTTGTTCTTTGGTATTATTTATGCTTGGAGGAAAGGTGTCTTATCATGGAGATAAACTTAGGGGGTAATTATGAGCCAGGTTTAGGCAACACCCCAGCAGATAGTATATTCGATAAAGTTTTGCCTAACGCCGTAACATGCAAATCAAAGGAGTTATTTGCTCTGGCTCGTAAATCGTCTTTGTGGACATTGTCATTTGGACTGGCTTGCTGTGCTATAGAAATGATCAGTACACACATGTCTCACCACGATTTAGATAGGTTCGGCGTCGTAACTTGGCCCTCACCACGTCAAGCAGACGTTATGATAGTAGCGGGAACCGTCGTGAAGAAAATGGCGGAGCCCATAAAATTACTGTACGAACAAATGCCTGATCCAAAATGGGTCATCGCCATGGGTAGTTGCGCTACAAACGGAGGGCCATATTATAAATCATACTCCGTTGTGATGGGTGTCGATCATCTTATACCCGTTGACGTTTATGTTCCTGGATGCCCCCCAAGGCCTGAGGCACTAATGTACGGGATAATGCAACTCCAAGAAAAGATTACAAAGGACGCCAAAGAAAGTGGCAGAAAAACTTCAGACTCCTAATAACAATCCCAAACGACCACGTCGACCTCCAGAGATACCTACAGCTTCCGTTAAGTTGGATGAACGTGAAAAGGCGTTGCAAAGTTTGTTACCTCAGGTTTTGGTAGACTTTGAATTTGAAACTGTTTTAGCCGTAGACGAGGTTATTATCTCTATCAAGCCTCAAGACTTGCCAGCAATTTGCAAGGTGGTCAAAGATGATGATGATTTAAATCTCGGGTACTTGCGTTGCATCTCCGTCGTCGATTACATCGAATATTTGGAGGCAGTCTACCATCTATTTTCGCTAAAGAAACGGCACAAACTAGTAATTAAAGTTCAATTACCCACCGAGAGTCCTCATTTACCTTCCGTAGTTTCGATATGGCGCGGCGCAGATTGGTTTGAAAGAGAAGGACACGATCTTTTTGGTGTGGTCTTTGATGGACACCCCAACCTAGTTCCACTGGTACTATATGAAGGGTTTAATGGGAATCCAGGATTGAAAAGTTTTCCATTTCATGATTATAAGGAATGGTGAGATAGCGTCACTAAATTATTAACCGGTTTCAAACGTTCTAGTAACCACTTGCTGAAGTTTAGGTAAAAATGCGTATACAAAAGAACCCTACAGATGAGACCAATTCGCTCGATTTAATGGTCAACATGGGTCCTCAGCACCCTAGTACTCATGGAGTGTTCAGAGTTGTTCTTTGGATAGATGGTGAACGTATCGTTAAGTCCGAACCTCACATTGGTTATCTGCACAGAGGTTCTGAGAAACTATGTGAAGATGAACTTTACAGTCAGGTTATCACCCTCTTTGACCGCCTGGATTACGTCTCGAATCTAAATTGTGAGTTGGCTTTTTGCATGGCTACTGAAAAGCTTATGGACTTACAGATTCCAGACCGGGCTGAATATATTCGCGTTATTCTTTGCGAACTGAACCGTATAGCCAACCACATGCTGTTTTACGGGGCATACGGGCTCGATGTCGGAGCAATGACTCCTGTGCTGTACGGCTTCCGTGAAAGGGAACGGATCCAATCATTGTTTGAAAGCGTAACCGGGGCTCGTATGATGCACAACTATATTCGTATTGGAGGAGTCAAAGAGGATTTACCCGATAATTTTGAACGTAGAATTGCAACACTCACAGAACAATTAAAGAGAGGAATAGAAGAATGTGATGATTTGCTATCCAATAATGAGATGTTCCTGGCACGAACCAAGGGTATCGGCATAATTAACGGAGAGGATGCTTTAGATTTTGGGATGACCGGTCCTTCCCTGCGTGCGAGCGGAATCTTGGAAGATGTACGCATATCGGAACCTTATTCAATCTATGAGCGATTTAATTTTGGTATTCCCGTAGGAACAGCGGGCGACTGTTATGACAGATATTACGTGCGAGTAGAGGAAATGCGGCAGTCATTAAGCATCATTGAACAGGCTGTCCAGCAAATGGAGAAAGGGCCTATATTGGCGAATGTTAGGCGTATCACCAGACCGCCCAAAGGCGAAGTTTACATTCGCACGGAATCTCCCCGAGGCGATTTTGGAGTTTACCTCGTAAGTGATGGGAGTGATAAGCCTTACAGAGTGAAAGTTAGAGCACCATCATTTGCAAACTTACAGACTTTGCAACATTTGCTTAGAGATGCCTATGTGGCTGATTCTGTTGTCATACTTGGGTCTATTGACATCGTTCTAGGTGAGGTGGACAGATGAGCCTGGCGCAAGCACTATATTCCAGTCTAGCAGCTGTAGGGCTCTTGGTATTTTTATCAGTCATGGTCCTCGTATTAACTTGGATAGAGCGTAAAGCGCTGGCTCGTATACAAATGCGTATGGGGCCCATGCGTGTCGGCTTTCATGGCACATTACAACCCATAGCTGATGCTATTAAATTAATTACTAAAGAAGATATTTTACCTTCTTGGGCCGATAGACGTATATATTGGCTTTCACCATTGGCGGTATTTGTTCCGTCGCTATTGCTATGGGTAACGATACCAATGACCCGTGACATGGTCCTAAGAAATCTAGATTTAGGCCTATTCTACATAACAGCTATTTCTGTGCTTACCGTTTTGGGTTTAGTTATGGCAGGATGGAGCTCTGCAAACAAGTATGCTATGCTGGGAGGCCTTCGGGCAGCCGGCCAACTAATAAGCTATGAAATCCCTTTTATAATGGCGATTTTGGGCGTAGCTATGCTTGCCCAATCGTTAAACATAATCAAAGTAGTGGACGACCAAACAATTATTCCTTATATATTTATTCAACCCCTTGGCATCTTCATTTTTTTAATGGCCGGTTTAGCCGAATTAGGAAGGACTCCATTCGATATCCACCACGCAGAATCGGAAGTAGTGGGTGGTCCGTTTGTCGAATACAGCGGAGCACACTGGGCCGTATTCTTTCTCGCAGAATATATAAACACCTTTACCATCGCGGCTCTCACAGTCCTGTTATTCCTAGGCGGCTGGCAGTGGCCAACCATGCCTTTTGAGGGAATGCTTCATACCTTCCTATCTATGGGGTGGTTTCTAATAAAGGTCTATGCTGTAGTTTTATTGATATTTTGGATACGAGGAACTTATCCCAGGCTCCGGATCGACCAACTAATGTCTTTCGGGTGGAAAATGCTTGTCCCACTTTCATTCATTAACATTGTAATGACGGCTACAGTTCTATATTATAATTGGCCGCTGTGGTCTCTATCTATAATATCGCTGATGATGTTAGCCGGCACATTTTATGTGATCTTTAATGTTTCCGGTACCAGTAAGGCCAAAAACACGGTAAAAGTCTATCCGGCGATTATCGAAAGTAAGCCACTGATTAGTAATCAGGATGGCAAAGCTTCTTAGAGCGATATAGGATAGAAATGTAACAAAATAAAGGCTAATTAAGTCTGTTCGCATTCTAAAGTTTGCGCAATTAAATAAGATAGGATTGCTTATCCTGAGGCAGGTCATGGTAGGATTTTTAGAAGGGTTAAAAGTAACATTAAAGACGACATTTCGTCGACCGGTAACCGCTGAGTATCCGGTACCTGAAAAGCGCTTACCGGTTGAGAGTAGATATATGGGCTTTCCTGCTCTTACTTGGGATTCGGAAATAAGCGAACCATATTGCACAGGTTGTATGGTTTGTATACGAAATTGTCCCACGCAGTGCATGACCGCACAGATGAAAGATAACCCGCTAAACAAAGAAGGGAAAAGTAGACGCCGTAAGATTATCGACACATTCGAAATAAATCTTGGACGGTGCATCCTTTGTGCTATTTGTGTGGATGTGTGCAATTTCGACGCTATCGAAATGAGTCATGAGCATGAGTTGAGCAAATACCAGAGAAATGGTAACCGTGTGGATCTAGAGCAACTACTGGATATGGGAAAAAACTACATGGCCAAAATCGATTGGAGACCGAAACAGCCTGAGAAAAACAGTGGTGTGCCTATTAAAAAAGACCCTTCTGATGAAGGTAAATTTAGGAAAGGAAAAGATAAGGGATCATCGTCCCCGGCTACTGGAAGAACTCCAGCCTCTAAACCGGTAACGAAGTCTTCGGTGAAACTTTCTCTACCTGTCACTCTGGAAATAGATACAGAACGTGCATGTGTCAAGGGTAATACCGATTCTACTTCTAATAATGACGACAGAGGGACTGAATCCCAAACAAAGGAGAACACAACCTAAACGATGACATCTCCTTCTCTAATTCTATTCTTGGCAGCTGCCGCCCTCACTTTGGGGGGAGGTCTCGGCGTAGTTATGACTCGTAATATTGTCTATGCCGCCTTCGCTCTATTGGCATCTCTGATGGGTGTTGCAGGATTATTCTTACTGGCTTTCGCCGAATTTCTAGCGTTAGTTCAAGTGTTAATATACGGTGGGGCTGTAGTTATACTGATCCTATTCGCTCTAATGCTAACTCGAATCCAAGACTTTGACAGGTTGACCGATAACAATCAATGGCCATTAGCCATAATTGTATCCATAACTGTTTTTGGAATTCTTTCAGCCGCAATAATATCTGATAACTCTCAGACTGGGCCTCGTCAAGCAATTAGCTTGGAGATACTTGGCGAGAGCTTATTCACGGAATGGGCTATACCTTTTGAAATTGCTTCTTTAGTTCTCCTAGTAGCATTGATCGGAGCAATATTGCTAGTTAGGGCGAAGGGGGATAAGAATTGATGGAGTTAGCACACTTCCAACTTGTAGGAGCAGCTCTCTTCTCAATCGGCCTATATGGCGTATTAGCTAGAAAGAGTGCTGTGCTTATATTGATGTCTATAGAATTAATGCTGAACGCAGTAAACATCAATCTCATTGGTTACGTGGCATTCATGAATTTTACTCTGGCTCAAAGAGCGTTAGGACAGGTGCTAGTAATCTTTGTTATAACTATAGCTGCAGCTGAACTCGCTCTTGCAATTGCCATTATTTTGCGTTTGTATAGGAACCGATCATCTGTAAACGTTGATGAAATCGATACAATGAAATGGTGAGCTCTCAGTAGGTCTCAAGTATTTGTGAAAAATAAATATCCATGTTTCAGATTAAGGGGCAACGAAACGACATATGCAAACGAGTGAACTAATAGGAATAATCCAATACTCCTGGATTATTCCGGCACTAAGTGCCGGAGCATTTTGTGTAATCGTATTTTTTGGTAGATTTCTACCTCTGCGGGGATCAATTATTTCCATCGCAGCCATTTCCATTGGTTTCCTTCTGTTCTGGTTCGTGCTAGCTGATTTATTATCAGGTGATTTGGCATACAGGCACTATACGATCAATTGGATCACCGTAGGTTCGACAAATATAACCTGGGGTATTCTTGTAGATCGCCTATCATTAGTTATGCTAGGGCTGATCACTTTCGTTTCGCTTCTAGTTCAAGTATATTCACTAGAGTATATGAAAGGTGATCCACGCCTTGGATGGTACTTTGCCGTCCATGCTTTATTTGCAGCGGCAATGTTAACTCTTGTGCTCGCTGACAATTTGCTTTTTCTATACTTTGCCTGGGAACTAGTTGGATTAGGCTCGTATCTTCTTATCGGTTTCTGGTATGAGAAACGTTCTGCGGCTGAAGCGGCCAAAAAAGCCTTCATAACTACTAGAATCGGAGACGTAGGACTTCTAATTGGTCTTATATTGCTTTTTAAGGCAACAGGTTCGTTCGAGATAAAAGAGATTTTTGGTGCTGCTCAGTCAGGAGATATTGGATCGTTAACCCTTAACATATCCATGATTCTCATCTTTCTAGGAGCAATGGGTAAATCAGCTCAATTTCCCTTCCACGTCTGGCTCCCAGATGCTATGGAAGGTCCAACTCCTGTAAGTGCGCTCATACATGCAGCTACCATGGTGGCCGCAGGAGTATATTTAGTCGCTCGATTACTACCATTGTTCGAACTTACCCCCAGCGTATTATTTATAATATCCGCTGTAGGCCTCGTAACTTTTATTTCGGCCGGCCTGTTGGCATTAGTTATGAAAGACCTTAAGCGCATATTGGCATACTCAACTATCAGTCACTTAGGTCTAATGATGCTGTCGCTAGGTGCATTCGGGGCAGGGGCGGCTATATTCCATCTGGTAATACACGGTTTGTCGAAAGCTTTATTATTCCTTGGTGCTGGCAGTATTATGCACGGTCTCTCGGACGAAACTGACATTTGGAAAATGGGAGGGCTCCGTCGAAAAATGCCAATAACAGCGATTACGTTCATTATCGGCGCAGCTTCATTAGCTGGCATAGCTCCCTTGAGTGGTTTCTTTAGTAAAGACGAAATTCTTTTGGCCCTGCTAGACCATAGAGGACCCTTATTCCTGTCTATGACTCTGGGTGCAATAGCTATAAGCTCTCTCTATATGACCCGAGTATGTCTAGTAGTGTTTTTTGGGTCTCAGAGATCTAATATGAACCAAGTTCACGAGTCTCCGTTTTTAATAACCGTACCATTGATTATTCTAGCCTTTTTGGCATTGACTGTTGGCGTATTCGCATTTAGCTGGTCAGGTGACTACAGGGGATTCATACACTTTCTCACTGGAGAGGGCGAATTCCACCTAATAATCTGGCTCAGCGTTCTATCCTCATTATTGACACTATCTGGTGTACTCATAGGATGGGCTATATATCATAAGAAGATAATCTCAATCGATTACCTAATAAAGAAATATCCTGCCTTCTACCGGTTTTTGATCAACGGGTACTATATTGATTATCTTTATCAATGGATCATCGATCGCATAATACTCGCATTAGGGAAAATCGTGGCCGTTTTTGACCGAGCCATCGTAAATGATGTGGGTATCAACGGATCGGCATTGAGTGTTTGGAGATCGGCAGTCACTCTAAAGTATTTGCAGACTGGGAAATTGTATAACTATGGACTAACCATGACTCTTGGAGTCATAAGCTTAATACTGATTTGGTGGCTTTTATTGACATGAAACCTAGTCAGGTAATCCTCGACAAGAATTACCTGTAGCCTTAATTTTTAGAAATCTTAAAACAATGGAGTAAATGAGTGTCACCTTATGTTGATCCTAATGAGCAACTCGTGACGGAACTGTATGTACGTGATGTAAATCGTTCATTTAAGTTCTACGCCGACTTGGGCTTCACGCCCATTAGAATCTTAGATGATTTTGCCGAATTCACTTGGGAGGGAAACCGATTTATGTTAGAGGAACATAAGGAGTGGGACTGGCCTTCCATGCCTGCACTCCCTCAAGCGAATATTAGAGTTATGGTGCCCGATGTCGACAATTTTTGGGTACTTGCTAGGGACATGAAAGTTCCCGTTCTAAAACCCATAAATGATAGGGAATACGGTCTCAGAGACTTCACAATCAGAGATCCAGATGGTTTCGCGATAAGATTCGCGTCCCGTATTAATGATAGCAACTAATGTTTATAAACTTCCGAATTTTAAAGGTTTGTGATGGAAACGTTCGATAACAACGTATTGCTTTTACTTGTTATTCTCCCTTTGATAGGAGCAGGTATACTTTTGGCTATACCTGGAGATCGTCATCGCTTAGTCCGCGGAATTGCCACATCATTCGCCTTCATAAACATGATATTGTCCGTCTACGTTTTTGCCTACTATTATTTTAATGACGAAGGCGGTATGCAACTAACTAGTTCTTTAAGTTGGTTGTCATTGCCAGGTCCTTGGCCACTGGGTGATCAAGGCATTTCACTAGCTTTGGGGATGGATGGAATATCAGCTCCAATGATACTCCTAACAGGAATCGTGATGTTTACCGGTGTACTTATATCATGGAACATTTACGACCGTAACAAAGATTTCTTTATATTATATCTATTACTACTTTCTGGTGTCTTTGGAGTGTTCGTATCGTTAGATCTCTTCTTTCTTTTCTTCTTTTACGAACTATCGGTCCTACCTATGTATTTACTTATTGGTATGTGGGGTAGCAGTTCGGATTTTCGAACTTTCATCCGCACTAAGGAATACAGTGCGATGAAGTTAATGTTATTCCTCATAGCCGGCAGTGTCCTGATATGGATTGCCATTCTAGCTTTATTTATAGAGGCCGGTGTCGGAAGTTTTAATATAATAGATATCCAAGGAAGTAGCTTTTCTCCTTCGTTCCAAAAAGTCGTATTTGCCTTCTTAGCTGTAGGATTCGGCGTCCTAGCAGGTTTATGGCCTTTTCACACCTGGTCTCCAGATGGTCACGTGTCAGCACCAACTTCAGTCAGTATGGTCCACGCTGGCGTATTAATGAAACTTGGAGCTTTCGGGATAATACGTGTGGGTATGTTTTTACTCCCAGAGGGAGCCGATTTCTGGATGCCAACTCTAGTGATTTTAGGTACCATAAACGTCATATATGGAGCGATATCTGCGTTAGGCCAATCAGATTTAAAATATGTCATAGGTTATTCCAGTGTCAGTCATATGGGCTATGTGATTATGGGTATAGCAACCTTGCATTCTCTAGGATTAAGTGGAGCAGTACTACAAATGTTCTCGCATGGTATTATGACCGCTCTTTTCTTTGCGGTAGTCGGCATCATATATGACCGAACACATACCCGCGATATTTCTGTGCTGGGTGGTCTCGCTAAAAGAATGGGGGTCACAGCTGCTTTATTCACAATCGCGGGCTTGACCTCAATAGGCTTGCCTGGCTTTAGTGGATTTGTAGCCGAATTACTAGTATTCCTGGGACTTTTCGAGACTTACCCACTATTGGGAGTTCTAGGTATCATAGGTGCAGCTATTACAGCCATTTATATACTTAGACTTTTAGGAAAGGTTTTCTTCGGACCACTTGACAAGCAATGGGAAACTCAAACAGATGGGAGTAGAGTTGAAATATTCTCCTCAGCAATTCTGGTTGGTTTCGTTATTCTAGTCGGCCTATTGCCATTCCCGTTTCTGAAGATCATCGACCACGGAGTTAAAGACACTTTAGCAATTTTTATAGGGATAGGATAACTAACAATGAAAATATCAACGGTTCACATTAAAAACGTTAACCGTAAGATAAGAATTCGAGGTCAATATGGTGAATAACTTCGCTCTAATCACACCTGAATTTCTTATTACGGGACTGGCTTTTCTAATCCTATCCGTTGATTTTTTCATTCGTTCCGACCGCCAGCATTTTATGGCATATATTGCATGTGCTGGGCTTATCGGAATTTTGATATTCTCTCTAGTCAGCTTATGGAACGTGGAAGATAAACTTTACAATGGGCTATTAGTAATTGATAGCTATTCCCTCGTTTTTAAATCCTTTTTCCTGATCCTCGGAGGGTTTATCATATTATCATCAATCGAGTATGTTAAACGTCACCTAGAACACCCTGGTGAATATTATGGAATAATCGTATTCACTATACTAGCGATGATGTTGATGGCCATGTCTGGTGAGCTGCTAACAGCGTATATTGCTCTAGAACTTCTCAGTTTTGGATTGTACGTTTTAGTGAACTTAGATCGTTATAATGCTAAATCAAACGAAGCAGGGACTAAGTACATCTTATTAGGAGCCCTCTCATCAGCGCTCCTTTTATACGGCATAAGCCAAATCTTCGGTCTTCTAGGCACAACCCGATTTGATGAAATACACTATATCCTGTCCGCTACAAATGAGTTAAGCCCAGGAGTTCTGGTTGGATTAATCTTAATTATATCAGGACTTGGATTCAAAGTTGCCGCTGTTCCATTCCACATGTGGGCCCCAGACACTTATGAGGGGGCTCCCACGCCCATTACAGCGTACTTGGCAATTGGCTCAAAGGCCGCTGCATTTGCTCTTATCCTACGGTTCTTCACTGAAGCCCTCATGCCGGCTGTTGATGATTGGCAACCCATCATCATCATCATAGCTACTCTAACAATGGTCGTAGGCAATTTAATAGCACTGGTCCAGAAAAATATCAAGCGCCTTTTGGCCTATTCTAGTATAGGCCACGTCGGCTATCTCATGCTAGGACTTGCATCCATGGCTTCAATTAACTCAGAAGGTGTGATTTCACTTGCCAAATCCCACTTGGCGTCAAATGCTATAATGTTCCATCTCATGGCCTACGGTATAACTAATTTAGCGGCATTCCTTTCAGTCACAACAATTTATAATTCCACAGGTAAAGAAAACATATCAAGTTTTGCCGGGATGGCAAAACGTGCACCCTTCCTCTCCATGGTGTTTGCCGTGTCACTTTTTTCACTCGCGGGACTTCCAATTTTTGCAGGGTTCACCAGTAAATTTTACTTGTTCACTGCCGCATCGGCTCAAGGCTTATTATGGCTCGCTGGAGTCGCTATTTTTGCGAGCCTCCTATCGATGTATTACTACCTAATTGTAATTCGACAACTGTACATTGAAGCACCTTCAGACGAAACTCCAATCCAAGTCCCTAAATTAACTGTGGCTTTACTTAGTACGCTCCTACTTGGCATAGTATGGCTCGGAATATATCCAGCACCTCTGATAAACTTGCTTCAACATGCCAGCGATACCATCCTGACTTTAAATTCTGTTTCCCAATTAACGCTGTCTCTAGACTATGCCACCTTCCGTTAGACAAATTAGAGGCCACCGTTTCTTTTTTGGACTACCATGCACGAAAAATATCATCGCAGATTATTTCAAAACACGAACAAGGAGAATCAATGGAGAGTAAAGAAGATATGGAATTCAGTAGAGGCATGGTTGTAGTGGCTCACGCTGATGATGCAGAATATGGGTGTTCAGGGACCGTCGCCAAATTATGTAGCCTAGGATGGGAAATGGTTTACGTTATGTGCACTAATGGGAGTAAAGGTACTAGTAACCGTAATATAAGCCAAAAAGAACTAGCAGCAATCAGACACGACGAACAGGTAAGAGCTGGCAAAGTTCTGGGTTTAAAAGAAGTTGTGTTTCTGGATTATGAAGACAGCATGTTAGAGCCCTCCATCGCCTTACGACGTGATATTACACAAGAAATACGTCGTCACAAGCCTGACATATTGATATGCCAATATCCTCTGCGCACACTGGACGGCAAATGGGGAATAGGTCACCCTGACCACATAGCCGCCGGGGAAGCAGCATTATCCGCAACATTCCCGAGCGCACGAGACCATTTGACGTTTCCTGAATTATTGGAAAGTGGCCTCGAACCTCACAAAGTGTCCGAGGCTTGGATTATGGGCCACCCAGCACCAAACCACTGGGTTGATGTCACAAACCACATGGAAACCTCTGTCAGTGCTATTATGCAACATACTTCTCAGATAGAGGGTTCGTCGCCAGAAGAAATGGACAGACGTATGCGCGAGGGCAGGAGAGAAAAAGGCGTTGGCAAAGGCATGCAATATGCAGAAGAATTCAGACTTATCAGAATGAGATAACCATCTCATTCTGATAAGTCCATAGTGCCTAATTTTAATTAACGTTCCCTAAGCCGCCCATGTCTATAAAGATTAAGAAGAAATTGTGAGGAGCCTCTGGATGTCTGATAAAAAAATAGGTCCATATGGGTCTTGGGAATCTCCTATTACATCCGATGTGATCACATCGGATGCAATAAGTATTGGAGAAATCCACTTAGACGATCACGATACTTACTGGACAGAAATGAGACCAGATGAAGGTGGTCGATACGTCATAATCAAACGCGATAAAAATGGAATCACTACCAACTTAACACCTCCGGAATTCAACGTAAGGACACGTGTGCATGAATACGGAGGTGGATCATTCTGTGTGTCTCAGGGAACCCTATATTTTTCCAATTTCGATGATCAAAGAATATATTGCCAACAATCAGATTCCCCTCCTACGCCTATCACTCCTGAAATCAGTATGCGTTACGGGGACAGTATCTTAGATGATCTAAACCAAAGATTGATATGTATACGGGAAGATCACTCCTCAACCTGGCAAGAGCCCATTAACTCTATAGTGAGTTTAAATCTCAAGAATGGTTCCAGTCGAGTCATAGTATCTGGTTACAATTTCTATGCGTCCCCTTGCCTCAGCCAGGACGGTTCCAAGTTAGCATGGCTGGCATGGAATCATCCTAATATGCCTTGGGACGGTACTCAATTATGGGTCGGTGAATTCAACGACAACGGGGATATCACCAACGCTCAGATCATCGCCGGGGGTATTAATGAATCAATCCTACAACCCAGGTGGTCTCCCGATGGGATTCTCTATTTTATATCAGATAAAACCGGCTGGTGGAACATCTATAGATGGATGGGAAAATATGCAGAAGCCCTATACCCAATGGAAGCAGAATTTGGAATGCCTCCGTGGATGCTTGGAACTAATACATACGGTTTTGATTCTCCTAATAATATTGTCTGCGCTTATACCCAAAAGGGTTCCTGGTATATCGCCAACATCGACACAGACTTAGGTAAGCTCTCTGTTATAGAGACCTCCTATACTGCCCTAGGGAGGGCCGGAATGGAGGTAGGTGAAGGAAGAGCGGTTCTCAGTGCTGGCTCGCCACTCGAAGAAGTCTCACTAATTCAAATTGACTCGACATCGGGTGACCCACATAACCTTAGGCGCTCGAGAGAATTGAGCATAGATAAAAGATATCTATCCGAACCTGAGATGATAACTTTTCCCACGGAAAACAATCTAACGGCTCACGGATTCTATTATCCACCTAATAATCGCGACTATGAAGGTCTTCCTGAGGAGAAGCCTCCATTATTAGTTATCAGCCACGGTGGCCCAACCGGTGCCACTTCAAACTCTTTAGATCTTTCAGTTCAATTCTGGACGAGTCGTGGCATAGGGATATTAGATGTCAACTATGGAGGTAGCACTGGATACGGCAAGGCCTATCGCCAAAGATTGAATGGTCAGTGGGGTATTGTTGACGTCGCTGATTGTATCAATGGAGCCAAATATTTGATAAACAATAATAAGGCAGACCCCAACAAACTTATGATTAGAGGTGGTAGTGCAGGAGGATACACAACTCTTGCTGCACTTGTATTCCACGACGTGTTCAAGGCAGGAGCCAGCTATTACGGTATAAGCGATCTCGAAGCTATGGCAACAGAAACTCACAAATTCGAATCACGTTATTTGGATACACTGATTGCACCCTATCCTGAACGACAGGATATCTACCACGACAGATCTCCTATTCATTTTACTGATAAACTTTCATGCCCAGTCATTATGTTCCAAGGTCTGGAAGACAGGATAGTCCCACCGAATCAAGCAGAAAAAATGCTGGAAAGCCTGCGCGAAAATAATCTACCAGTTGCATACATTGCTTTTGAAGAGGAGCAGCATGGATTTCGTAAAGCAGAAAATATTAGAACGGCTTTAGACGCGGAACTTTATTTTTATTCACGCGTCTTCGGATTCGACGTTGCTGGTAAGGTGAAAAAAGTGGTAATAGAGAATCTCTCTAGTCCCGATCTTCGGTGAACTGCCCACGCTACTGGCTATCCAGATATAAGCTTAGACAGAGCTCCTCCATGTGTTTTACACCATTCGTGAATTATAGATACGTCCCAGCCTATACAAAAGTGCTTGACTCCCATTTCCAGGTAACGTTCAGCACCCCTAGAGTCAGGGAGTTCTATCCTAGGTTGAATGCCCATTTTTAAAGCTGTCTCTATGACACGTGTATCGGCAGCCTTTACCCGTGGATCGTCCCATTGACCTGCTATACCAAGGCTCATAGAATAGTCCGCCGGCCCAAACTGAACCATGTCTATTCCACCTACAGATAAAATGTCTTCCAGTTGTTCCAACGCACTCTCTTTTTCAATCATTAAAGCCACCACTCCATCCTCCAATGCTTGGACGTAATCTTGTGAGCCAGCTCCCATAACATAACCGACATCTCTCCTCATACCCGCACCTACTATTCCTCCTGTTGTCGGAGTATCGGCCCTTGCAGAAGACACAGCTCTCTTAGCATCCTCTACGTCACGTATATCTGCAAAAAGCAAATTTTGAATACCTGATCCGATGGCACGTACAGCCAGATAAGTCCTGGGTGTTTGTTCGATTTTCATCATAGAAGAGAGATGAGGAAATAGATTAACCGCCCTACCAAAATTTTCCAAGGAGTGTAAATCATAAGGTGCGTATTCACCCTGAAATTCTATATAGTCCATAGACTCACTATATCCTATAACTTCTACTAACCCCGGCCACAACACATGTACATGGGTACCTATGGTAGGCTGTCCAGCGTCAAGTTTTTCGCGAAGTATGTTCCTTTTATTCATCTGTTTTCTACTCCCATCTAAATCCATATTTTTCTTAATTTTAAGGCATAGCTTTGCCATCGGATTCTACATCATAAGACAACTACTCTCAACAACCGCTCTTATACCTGTAACACAAAGAGTCTTATAGATAATGCTTTAATGATATTTCTCTCCGCCCTGCCTAGTGAAATATGTAAATATCGTTTTCGTATTTGAGATATCCATAGGATAAATAAAGTATTTTACTCAGCATGTTAGTGATCCAAATCCGCATAGTAGAAAGCAGAAATAGGTGAAGCTGCCAGTAGTCCTGCGTCCACGGGGAGAGTTATTCCGGTAACCCACCTTGATTCTTCGCTGGCCAAAAAAAGCGCAGCATATGCAACGTCCCAAGCTGTGCCTTCTGTCCCTAATGGAGTAATCTTT
>CAYSLK010000040.1:0-24921 GCA_964431885.1 uncultured Dehalococcoidia bacterium
TAATAATAACCACTTTGTCACCATACAATGCAGTCAGCACACCTAATTGATAAAGAATCTCCGCTTCTACTTCGCAAAGTTCATCGTTATTTTTTATACCATCATGCTCGAAGAATAATATCCCAGAATTACAACTTCTCATAACAGTGGAAATCTTTATGGGCCCAGGTAAGTTTTTTTCTAATCTACTATTCATATAAGCGTAACCAATTCCGAATTTGTCCAGGACCGAGATCGCGAATTGTGCTAATTCCGATTCGCCATTTTGTAAAATCAGTATGTTAGCAGATAAAGTAATATCTGTATTTGTATCATCTTTTTGCTCGATTTCCTTAAACTCTGTTTTATACTTGGATTCTGATATTGTATTATTTCGTTTCAAATTTGCCACATTAATATTTAACGTTCCTGTATCTACATCGAGAATATTTGTAAATATTCCATTTGCTTTAATTATGGATAGACATTCATGAGTAAGAACTGAATCAATACGTAACTCTCTATGAAGAGTATTCTGACAATAGAGGTCTTCCGGTAATTTTCTACCTTGCATCATCGCATAAAACTGGCTGAATAGATCTGGTCTTAATGCTGCAGTTGTAAGGGCGTTTCTAACTTCAGATTCATTTTTAGGAGCAACAACACTTTCACCTAGCTCCGTAAGGCTTATAAGATCATCTTTATATGACCCTACAGTCAGACCATAATGCTTAGATGAGTTGAGTTTAATCGTGAATCCACTGCTTTTTTCTGTTGTACCCATTGCTCTTGCTAGCATTACGCGATCAAATGGTAATCCTGAATTCCTCTCTTGTATGGTTCTAGCAATGGCCAGTGCATCCTCTAGAGTATTGGTTGGATATGGCCTGGTTCGTCTTCTTCGTTTGTCAGAGATATTTTTTGAATACATATCACGGGCCTCCATCGAAATAGAATTACAGGTTATAACCACACCGTCTGATCTTCCCTTTGACTCAATTAATAATAAATTTATATTGTATATTCACTGCTGTTCCTAAAAGATTATAGTGATCCTGTATGCGAGATGCCTAACCTGAAAAACCATATTTCTATTCAGAAAAGATTCAGGGGCCTCTACACATCTATTTCAACTTACGTTATATTAAGCAAAACTTCAAGTGTAAATAAATGAAATTTGAAGTTGAAATATCGTTCTTTGAAAAGATATTGTTTTTTCACATCGATCTTTTATCAACCCCTACAAATTGCAGTCTTCATCCCTATCGAACTGTAATCATCGTGGTAAAATATGATTGAATCCGAATTTATACGCGTTAGGATTTTGCCTAAAGCTAATATTACTAATTATCAGGAGTTATACGAGATGCAAGTCGATGGGGAACTAGCATTTACTGACACTACTGAAATTCGAAAACGTATTGTCACTAAGGACCTATCCCCCGTCGAACTGACCCAAATATATCTAAACCGTATTGAACGATTGGATCCTCAATTAAATTCCTATTTAACAGTAACAGCAGACAAGGCGCTGGAATCTGCCCGATCGGCGGAACGTTCTGTATTGAGAGGTGAAACGTTAGGTCTATTACATGGCATCCCAATATCAATTAAAGACTCGGAAAACACAAAAGACATTCGAACCACTATGGGATCGTTAATATATCAGGATAATATTCCAATTAATAACTCTCTACCGGTTGAACGTCTCATCAAGTCTGGCGCTATTATATTAGGGAAGACTAATTGTCCAGAATTTGCCCTCATAGGGGACACAACTAATAACCTAGGAAGCCCGTGTCGCAACCCATGGAATCCAGATCTAAGTCCAGGAGGATCCACAGGAGGAGGAGCCGCCGCTTTGGCGGCTGGACTTTGTTCCATTTCTCAAGGTAGTGATGGAGGTGGTTCAATAAGAGGACCTGCCAGTTTCTGTGGCGTCTATGGAATTAAGCCATCGCTAGGTAGAGTTCCTAGGGACGCCAGTTTGGTCTCCAATCACGTTGTAAACCTATTCAGCCAACACGGACCACTGGCGCGAAATGTTAAAGACGCAGCTTTAATGCTACAAGTGCTATCAGGATGGGACAAACGTGATCCAGCAGCAATTAGAGAACCACCTGAAAATTATTTAAAGGCCACATCTCTCGACATTAGTGAATTCAAATTTGGTTGGAGCCCCGACTTCGGAGGCTTCCCTGTCGACCCAGAAGTCAAAAAAGTCTGCTGTGAGGCTGCACTAACCCTAGAAGACTTGGGGGCAAGCGTAGAAGAATACGATATAAATCTAGAAGATCCCGATGAGACCTTCTGGACCCTGACATGTGCCGCTATTTACGCTAGGTATGGTAAGTTTTATGAAGAGCATTTCGACTCTCTGATGCCATATACACGGAGAAAAATAGAAGCTGGAGGAAACATAACAGGTGACGAATATATGAAAGCTCTAGGTAAAAGAGATATTATCCGAGCCTCGTTTATGAGACAATTCCAGAAATTCGATTTGCTAATTAATCCTACTACTGCAGTAACTGCATTTCCTGCAGGTCAGCCTACCACCAAAATCGGAGATTTTGCGGTCGATGAATATGAAGGTTACAACCCCTTTAATTTTAACGTCAATATGATAGGCTGTCCGGCAGCATCCATACCCTGCGGCCTTACGGCCACCGGTATGCCAGTGGGACTACAAATTATCGGTAATTTGGGGGAAGAATCCAAAGTGCTCGCTGCCTCAGCAGCTTTTGAAGCAGCCCGTCCTTGGACACAGCTTCGGCCGATTATTTCATGACACAACCGGAGATGACTACGTTAACTTCCATGAAATCACTGAAAAATATAATTCTCGCCAAATCAGAAAGGCGTTAGGATTCGAGAGGTGAAGAATGCCAAACACTATATCTAACAAAAGCCGACAATACGACTATTCACTCCTTGGACGATTGAAGTATCTACTTGTAATGACAGCTGTCGCTATTCTCTTACCATTTGCATTAACTAGCTGTGATGTAATTACGCCAAACGTGTCAGATGATGTTGAAGTGACAGAGATTCCGGTCTCTAGTGATGACGAAGATCTATCTGACGGCTCTGTTGATAAGTCAGGGCTTCCCAAAGTCGTCCCTTCCGATAAACCTCTAACTCCTCCCTCAGAAGTTCCTGAAGAATTAAATGTAGTCTGGGAAGTGTGGGCTCATCTAGTAAGAGATCACGTAGACAAGTCTACTATGGACCCTACACTATTTTCAGAAGCTGCAATCAAGGGCATTATAGGAGCTCTTGGAGATCCACATACGCATTATGTGAGCGCAGAAACATTCGAAATTGATAATCAAGACTTGCAAGGTAACTTCGAAGGTATAGGAGCCAACGTTACATCTAGATTAGATGGAAAGCTTGTGATTGTATCACCTATAAAAGACGGACCAGCAGAACAAGCCGGGATACGACCTGGTGACATCATTCTAGAAGTCGATGGAGAGGATATTTCTGGATTGAGTTTACTGGAGGCAGTGACAAGAATTAGAGGGCCCCGTGGCACAGAGGTCAGTCTACTCGTCCAACACTTGGGAGAAATTGATCCTGTGGAGATTATCATACGCAGGGACGTGATACCTCTAATTAGTGTTCTTACGCGATCCGAACCTGGAGACCGCATCGCTCACATTAGGGTAACAGACTTCTACGCAGATACTGCACAGAGACTATACCAAGCCCTGATTCAAGCAGTTAATTCCGGAGCCGAGGGATTGATACTCGATGTACGAGACAATCCTGGAGGATTATTGAGCTCTGCAATAACTGTAACAAGTATTTTTCTAGACGACGGGCTAGCTTTATACGATGTAGATGGTAATGGTACTCGTACTAATCATCATCTGAGAAATACAGGCGGAATTGGAACAACAATACCTATGGTCGTATTAGCCAACGAATACAGTGCTAGCGCTAGCGAAATTCTAATAGGAGCCATTCAGGACAGAGATCGTGCCACCATAGTGGGTGCTACCACTTTCGGTAAAGGCAGTGTTGGAATTTTAAGACGTCTAAACAATGGAGCCGGATTATTTATGACAACTTCAAGATGGTACACTCCAAGCGGCCGATTAATTCAAGGAATAGGTTTGGATCCAGACATTAAGATCACCACGAGAAACAGAGAGGAAGCGGAATCACAACAATTGGAAAAAGCTTTCGGATTATTAGAACAAAAACTAGATAAATAACATGTTTTAGGATATACATTCATGTCGAACTTTAAACCAATAGCACAAAACAGAAAAGCTAGATTCGATTATGAAATACTTGAGGTATACGAAGCCGGAGTAGTTCTGACAGGAACAGAAATTAAGTCCATAAGAGAAGGCAGAGTCAACTTATCTCAAAGTTATGCTAAACCGGATGCAGGTGAAATATGGCTACATAATACGCATATAGCTGAGTATTCCCATTCAGGTCGTAATTACATAGACCTTACCGACCCTACCCGACCCCGAAAATTACTCCTACATAAATCAGAAATTAGGAAGCTCACAACTGAAGTCTCCCAAAAAGGACAAACCATAGTGCCAATCAAACTCTACTTCAAGAAACAGTTGGTGAAAGTACAGTTAGGCCTAGCTAGAGGACGTAAAAGATTCGACAAACGTAGAGTCAGCCTAGAACGCCAGAGAGAGAAAGATGCCCGCTTTGCAATTAAACGCCTACTGTAGTTCGTAATTATAGATCAGGTTGTTAATATGGGCCTACAGATAGAATTGGGAAAGAGAAGAGCCCCCGCCCTACCCTGTTAAAGGGAATGACGAAGGCTCTAACAATTTAACTTCTACTTGCCTTATCTAGAGCCCAGGTATTTCGACCACTCCTTAAGACTTTTCCAATTGTTAAATTTCTCAGTAGGACCTTTCCCACTATGTTGATACCATAACTCAAGTTTTCCGTTGAATATGTGTCCTTTTAGTTTCATTATACTATTTCCCTTCATAAATGACTGCTATTTGTCTTACTGAACCCCACCGATTATTGTGATCTAAGTGGAATACAATCACGACCCCTTGTTATCTCTATCCTGCTCTCTTTACTTCTAAAGATTCCCCTGGAGCTAAAGCTACTCTTTTAACGTTTATACCTAGTTTTAGCAACCAATACCCTAATGTAGCCTTACTAACCCCCAACTGATCAGCTGTTGCAGACAGGCCGTGGTCCGTAACCATTTCAGGTAAAATCTTCTCTAAAGATTGATGGTAACGCGTTTCCACAGCAACCATCATTTTTGTCTTTCTTGCCATCTTGATACCCCTTTATATTCTCTAATTTAGGATCTGCCTGCATTCCATACTAACTTCTTCCTTAAACTTTTGTCAATGCTTTTCCAACCCTTTTCTAATACTTGTTTAATTTTTCTATGCCATTTCAATCATTTCAAGTCTCACTTTATATTTTGCTAGACGTTAACTTAATGTTTAAGTTTCTTATACGGCTCTGCTGTTGCATTGTTCTTACTGAAGTGTAATTTCAATAGGAGTGATGGTGGATATGAAATGTTTTGCTTCTAATCTGGAAACTGGTGTATCCACTTTTATTAATGGCCTAATGTTGGGAGACGGGATTCCACGATCTCTCCCGCACCAGCTTTCGGTCATTCTGTCAGGATCTCCTGCCCTCTCTGTGCTAGGGAATACGACGACACCTAATAAGTACATTTAAAAAGATTTCACGGTGATTATAGCCAACTACAGTATGCTATTTTGATCTTTCTATATCTGTTCCATTGCTTCATTACGACTTTCTCTGCCGATGAGGGGATTAGCGTAGAGAGTAGGTATGGGATTATTTTCTTGACCATCTATTTGGGCTTTTGTTAAACTTCACCTTAGTGATTCGTGTCCCTGTAGCTCAGATGGACAGAGCAGCTGCCTTCTAAGCAGCGGGCCGTCGGTTCGAATCCGGCCAGGGACGCACATATAATACTATGGGGATATCTTCATAGTGTTCGTCTGAGTTTTGACTATTTATTTCATTACGAACTGTATGTCGGAATTCCCGGTACTCATATTGATTACACTATGACCATAAAAACTTAATTTTAAATGCGTAAGTCCCCCTACCCCTCATAGGCATGAGGTTAGAGAACATAAAACTAATGGCAAATCGATTAGTAAATGAAACCAGTCCTTATCTACTACAGCATGCAACCAATCCTGTTGATTGGTATGCATGGGGCACTGAAGCCCTATCCCGTGCAAAAACTACCGATAAGCCCATCTTACTTAGCATCGGATATTCTGCATGCCATTGGTGTCATGTGATGGAGAAAGAGTCCTTTGAAGATCAAAATATAGCTGAATTAATGAACGAACACTTTGTTAACATTAAAGTTGATAGAGAAGAACGCCCGGATTTAGATTCCATTTATATGACAGCAATCCAATTAATGACGGGACACGGTGGTTGGCCTATGACAGTCTTCTTAACCCCCAACTGTGAGCCTTTCTATGGAGGCACATACTTCCCTCCGACAGACCGACAGGGATTGATAGGATTTCCTAGACTACTTAAGTCCATCGCTGAAACTTATAATGAAAGAAGGGATGATGTAAGTAAAGTCACAAAGCACCTCATGTCCCGCCTCGAAACAATGTCTTCAACGATAAGAAGTGATAGCACATTGACTCAAGACATTATTACCAAGGCGTATGAGAATTTGGTCCCTAATTTCGACGCTCAACATGGAGGCTTTGGGCAGCAACCTAAATTTCCTCAGCCTATGATCTATGAGTTTATCTTGCGGCACTTCGCAAGGACAGAAACCTCTCTAGATTTGGAAATAATAGAATTAACCCTTGACCGTATGGCCGAAGGTGGAATATACGACCAATTGGGCGGTGGGTTTCACAGATATTCTACAGATCAGCATTGGATAGTGCCTCATTTTGAAAAGATGTTGTACGACAATGCTCTCCTAGTTTCATTATATCTCCACGGATATCAGATAACCAAAAACCCTGCCTATCGCCGAATTGTTGAAGAAACGTTAGAGTATGTAACCAGAGAAATGACAGATGATTGTGGTGGGTTTTATTCCTCCCAAGACGCTGATAGTGAAGGTGTTGAAGGCAAATATTTCGTCTGGGAAAAAGATGAGATACTGGATGTCCTTGGTAATGACGATGGGGAAATCATTAACGACTACTACGGAATCACACGGAAAGGAAATTTCGAAGGATCGAACATACTGCGAGTTGAAAAAGATGAGTTTAAGGTTAGGAAGAAATTCAACTTGTCTAAACAAGACTTTGACGCTATTTTGCGACGTTCCAAGATTAAACTTCTTGAGTATAGGAGTGATCGAATACCACCATCTCGCGATTCTAAAATCCTTACTTCCTGGAATGCTCTCATGTTACGTGCCTTTGCTAATGCTTCCTCAATTCTGGAACGTTCTGAATATAGAGAAATTGCAAAGTTGAACGCAAGATTCCTACTTGATAACCTACGGCGAAATGGTAGATTGCTCCGCACCTACAAAAATGGTCAATCGAAATTAGGAGGATACCTAGAAGATTACGCATTCCTAATAGACGGTCTTCTCGCCCTGCACGAGGTAACATTCGAGACTGAATGGCTAGAAGAGTCTATATCCCTTGCGGATCAAATGGTAGACTTATTTTGGGATGATAACTCAAATCAGTTATATGACACAGGGAAAGACCAAGAAAATCTTATTATTCGGCCCTGTGAACTTACTGATAACGCAATACCATGTGGAAGCTCAGTAGCCGCCGAAGTCCTTCTTAGACTTTCTATTATTACCAACAACGCGGAATATAAGCACAAGGCAATAACCCTACTAAGTGCCGCTCAAGGAATGATGAGCAGTTTCCCAGCTTCCACAGGACAGTGGTTGAATGTTTTGGATGCTTACTTGAATGGAACAAAGGAAATTGTTTTGGCTGGTAACCCATTGGCAAACGATACCCAAAAACTTTTATCAGCCTTATACGAAAACTATATCCCAAGCTATGTATTGGTAGGAATAAAGGAACCAAAGGAATCTATCCTCAATTTGCCAATAACCGAAAATAGAGAGCAAATAAACGCCGTCGCAACAGCATTTGTATGTGAAAATTATGTGTGCCAAATGCCAACAACCGACGCAACACAATTTTCAATAGAATTGCAAAATTGACATCAACTTATTCTATATCTATTAAATTGCAAAAGTTTTGTATTTTGGACATCACTAAAATCGTTCACATTAGAACCCTAAGCTCAACACAAAATACTGACCAATTTATATCTGATTCTATATGATGACTTAAGCGAATTATGATGCAAATAATTAAATCGACACCAGATCTTTTTGGCGGAGTGAACGTGAATCCAGATGATCTTGTTCGCAGTGCCACTGAATTTAAAGAACAGCTACGAGCTTCATTGACCGACTGGAAACAAAATGGGGTGAAGGTTGTCTGGATCAAATTAGATATTTCTCGATCTAATTTGATCCCCATAGCGGTCGGACTCGGATTCAACTTCCACCACTCATCTCAAGATTACTTGATGCTAACCCATCAGATAGTTAAATCATCTTACATCCCTCCGTATGCGACTCACTACATCGGTGCCGGAGGTGTGGTTCTGAACGCAGACCAACAGATTTTAGTAGTGTCGGAAAAATATCGGTCTCAGTACAAAGAACCTTCCTATAAACTGCCAGGAGGCGCTGTACATCCGGGGGAACACCTAGAAGCAGCAGTAATAAGGGAAATATTTGAGGAAACTGGAGTTGAAACGTCTTTTCATTCTCTTGTTTGCTTTCGTCATTGGCATGGTTATCGCTACAATAAATCTGATATTTATTTCGTTTGTCGACTTAAACCTCTGACTCTTGACATATCCATGCAGGTAGAAGAAATAGACGAATGTGTCTGGATGCCTATCAACAAATATATGGCTTCCAAGTACGTTAGCAATTTCAACAAAAAGATAGTTGAGGCGGCTCTGAATTCTAAGGGTATTGTGCCCACATATATGGAAGGTTATGGCGACAAAGAAAGATATGAATTCTTTTATCCAGGTTGATTTATATTTAAGCAGGAGAGATTAATTGTCGAAAGAAAATCATTTCAAAATTGGTATCGACGTGGGTGGGACATTTACTGACTTTGTGGTTATCAAAGAAGGAGGGTCTCCTGCTTACTTTAAAACCCCATCAACGCCGCACGACCCGTCAGAAGGTGTTTTGACAGGCCTAAAGTCGATAGCAGACTCCAATAACGTCAACACAGAAATTTTACTAGAAAACACAAATTTGCTAATCCATGGTACTACCGTGGCAACCAATACTTTAATAGAACGTAAAGGAGCTAAGGTAGGCTTGATTACTACCGAAGGATTCAAGGATCTTATCGAAATGCGAGAGGGCCTCAAGGAAGATCGTTACAATTTAAGAATGACACCTGTTGTGCCTCTAATAAGTCGTCACCTCCGGTTAGGCATTCCAGAAAGGATAAATTCTAACGGTAAAGTAATTATACCCATAGATGATGATGCTATAGACCAGGTTTTAGACAAACTGGAAGCAGAAGGTGTTGAATCTCTTGCAGTATGCTTTCTATTTTCGTTTCTTAATCCTGATCACGAGAATCAAGTCTTAGATAAGATTACCAGTAGGTTCCCCGACATGTATGTTTCGCTTTCCCATGAAATTATTCCTCAAATCAAGGAGTTCGACAGACTAAGCACTACTGCAATCAACTCCTACGTTGGACCCGCATTTGGCTCATATCTCACCAATTTAAGGGATCGTCTAGCGAAATCGGGTACACAGCAAAGTATCCTGATCATGCAATCAAATGGAGGGGTTGCCCCCATTCAGGACTCAATACCGGCCGCAGTCAAGGCAATTCTGTCTGGACCTGCTGGAGGTGTTAATGGAGCGTCGGCCTATGGAGAACTCATAGGTGAATCCAAGTTAATTGCCTTTGATATAGGCGGTACCAGTACAGACATTTCACTCATAGAAAACGGGAAACCTCACCTGACAAGTGAAAAGTTTGAAGCAGGTTGGAAAATTGCTGTCCCCATGATAGACATTCAAACCCAGGGGGCCGGAGGCGGTAGTATAGCTAGAGTTAATGAGGGCGGCATCCTTCGAGTGGGACCAGATAGCGCGGGCGCTGATCCTGGACCAGCATGTTATAGCAAAGGAGGAACCTTGCCTACGGTTACCGACGCAAACCTTTTACTAGGATATCTGGATCCTATGAACTTCCTGGGTGGACAGACTCAGCTGAGTAAGGAGTCTGCTGAAAAAGTTCTCAATGAACAAGTAGCAAAGCCACTTCGATTATCAACTACTGAAGCAGCCTACGGGGTTCACGAAATCGTCTCCACAAATATATCCGAGGGCGTTAGATTAATGTCAGTCAAGAAAGGAGTAGATCCCAGAGATTTCGTTATTTTAGGATTCGGAGGGGCTTCCGGACTACACGTCAGTAAGGTCGCAAAAAAACTCGACATAAGGAAGGTTTATATACCAAACGCTGCACCCGTATTATCGGCGTACGGCATGCTTTCAACGGATCTAAAGTATGATTTTTCCCGTTCATATCCCACAGGACTCGGCGACATTGACATGGCTAGGGTTCGTTCAATATTTGAACAACTGGAATCCGATGGCCGAAAAAAGCTTATGTCTCAAGGATTCCCCGAGGGATCTATGGAAGTGGAGAGATCTGCGGACATGAGATATCTTGATCAAATATATGAAGTCAATATACCCATGCCAAGTACGAGTCTGGATGACGAGTCTCTCTTAACGGAATTGTCTTCCAATTTCCACCAACGTTACGAAGAGCTATATTCGTATCATCAATCAAACCAGGAAATACGTCTTGCAAATCTACGCGTATCGGTTATAGGCCGTCTGTCTAAGGCTTCTTTCCCTAAACACAGAGGAGCGGAAAACTTGGATCAAGCTCGAAAAAAGTCTAGGCAAGTCTATTTTGGGAAATGGGTAACCACTTCAATATACGACGCCGAAAAAGTTCCACCTGGGTCAGAAATACTTGGCCCAGCTATCATTGAATCGAAATTCAACACCATCATTGTTGAAGAAGATAACATAGTCAAGGTGGACGATTATGGCGGCATGGAACTGAATATATCCACAGAAAAAAAGACTGCGGAAACAGAGTTGCGCCCGGACAATACCACAGTCGACCCAATAACGCTCGCTGTGGTTGAAAATCGTTTAGAGTCTATAGCTCTTGAGATGAAAGAGGTTATGCTACGAACATCTATGTCACAGATTCTCAATTCAAGCCATGACTTTTCGACCGCTATTCTTGACCAAAACTGCCAACTTATTGCTCAAGGTGAAGGCATTCCTGTCCACGTAAGTGCTTTACCAGTGGCAGGAGAAGCGGTTAAAAATTACTTTGGTAACAATATTAAAGAAGGGGATCTTTTCGCGCTGAATGACCCGTATTTTGGCGGCAGTCATTTGCCAGATATTACTGTAATAAGACCTGTTTTTTATGATCAACAGCTATTGTACTATATGATCAATAGAGCCCACCATAGTGATGTAGGAGGTGCAACTCATGGCGGTTATAACGCAAGTGCAAGCGAGATATATCACGAGGGCCTCAGAATACCGCCGCTCAGGATTTACAAAGACGGGAAACCTATAACCGATCTTTTACAAATGCTCTCCGCTAATGTTCGCCATCCTGAAAACTTCATAGGAGATCTAAATGCTCAAATTGGATCTGTAAATACTGCAGGTAAGAGGATAGTTTCCCTATTAGATGACTATGGAGCCGTTAAATTAAGTGTTGCAACAAATGGTATCCTGGAGGCTACAGAAAAACAGGTGCGCCAGTTCATTTCAGAATGGCCGGATGGAACCTATAAGGGCGAGTCTTTGATTGATGATGACGGCTTCGAAGCTTCAATGATCCCAATACGGGCCACCGTAACTATTTCTGGGGATTCCATGACAATCGATTTAGGAGAATCCAGTACCCAAGTTACGGGATTTATCAACAGCGCATATGCCAACACACGATCACTATCACATGTTGCGATTATGTATATGGCCCCATCTGATATTCCGAAAAACGAAGGTTCTATTCGTCCAGTCAATGTTATTGCCCCAAAGGGTCTGATAGTTAACGCAAACCCACCCGCACCTGTCTGCATGAGTACCAATCATTGTGCTGAAGAGATAATAGAGGCCATATTTAAGGCTTTGGCTCCGGCCGTTCCTCAAGCTGTAAATGCTGGCTTTTCGCGCCGTCTACGTTATGCCATTACCGGATCTGATCCTCGTACAGGACGTAAATTTATATGGCATTTCTTTATGGCAAGAGGAGGCGGTGGAGCTTCTCAAGGATACGACGGTTGGTCTAATGTTGGCGAAGTTCAAGCAGTTGGAGGTATTCGTGCTCCTAGTGTTGAAATCACCGAAGAGCGATTTCCATTTCTTGTCCGATACCAAGAAATGCGACCAGATTCAGGTGGTGACGGCCAATGGAGAGGAGGACTAGGTGCGACTTGTGAGATTGAATATCTCGGCGAGGGACAAGCTCTACTAAATACAGCTGGAGATGGAATCATAAACCCTCCATTTGGTCTCTTTGGTGGGCACCCAGGAAAACCACACAGATATAGCATTATTCATAATAATGAAGAGCGTATCTTACGATCAAAGGAGACGGGTGTGATTGTACACCCTGGTGACAGAATTGTTACCTTATCCTCAGGTGGAGGAGGATTTGGGGATCCGAATAAACGTTCGGTAAAAACTCGTAAATGGGATATAATAAACGGATACTGTACTTGAGAAAATATTAATATAAAGATCTCTATTTCTCCATTCGTGCTTTACAAGGTGTATTTTGAACACAAGAGAAACACTGATTTATAACCTACAGTCGATTGTAGGTAATAAATATGTTGTATATGAACCGGAAGATCTCATTGTATTTGAATACGACGGTTCTGTTGATAAAGCTATTCCATTGGCAGTTGTTCTCCCAAATTCGACTGAAGAAGTGTCGCGTATAGTGCAATTATGCAAGCGCCAAAGATTACCAATCATTCCCAGGGGTGCAGGTACTGGATTGAGCGGGGGATCCATAGCAGAACAGGGCGGAGTGGTTATTGCTTTAACTCGTATGACAAAAATACTTGAAATCGATACCCAAAACCAACTAGCCATTGTAGAGCCTGGGTTGGTGAACATCGACCTTTCTAACGCTGTGTCTAAACACGGTCTTTACTACGCACCCGACCCTTCAAGCCAGAAAACATGTACGATCGGAGGTAATGTAGCAGAAAATTCTGGAGGCCCTCACTGTCTTGCATATGGTGTAACAACTAATCACATCTTAGGAATGGAAGTGGTCTATTCTGACGGATCTATTCAATGGGTAGGAAGCCCTTCCCGTGAATCCCCCGGATATGATCTGAGAGGTATTCTGATCGGTTCAGAGGGAACCCTAGCCATAGTTACAAAAATAATCGTACGCTTACTTAAGAAGCCTGAGTCAACTAAAACACTCTTAGCCGTGTTTAAAGAAGTTGATCATGCTAGCGCTGCCGTTTCCGGTATTATATCTGAAGGCATAGTTCCCGCAGCTCTTGAAATGATGGATCAACTATGTGTTCAGGCTGCAGAACAAGCGGTCCATGCGGGGTATCCACCGGACGCTGGGGCTGTTTTATTGGTAGAACTTGATGGTCTCAAAGAGACTGTAACTGAGGAAGCAGAAGAAGTCGAAGACATATGTAGAAAATATGAGCCCATTGAAATTCGTGTGGCCACTGATGAATTAGAACGTGAAAAACTATGGACCGCAAGAAAAGGTGTTATAGGCGCACTAGGTCGTTTTGCACCCAACTATCTACTGGCTGACGGTACAGTGCCTCGCACAAAACTTGTTGAGGCTCTAACTAAGGTACGTGAGATTTCTAAAAGGCACGGTCTTCTAATAGCCAACGTATTGCACGCGGGAGATGGAAATCTCCACCCTTGTGTGCTCTTCGACGAACGCAAGCCAGGAGACGTTGAAAAGGCGCTAACCGTTGGAGGAGAAATTCTAAAAATGTGTGTTGGGCTTGGAGGGGTTCTCTCCGGCGAGCATGGCATAGGGCTTGAAAAGCAAGAATACATGCCCTTGATGTTTAGTGCAGAAGACATGGAGGCCATGGGTAAACTAAAGCCTGCTTTTTCGTCTGAGGGTATATTCAATCCCGGTAAAATATTCCCTACCGGAGCTCCTTGTGCGGACATGAAAAGTTCATCAGCTATCGCCAGAACGGGAGTAAATACGTACATATGATGGCTGAAATGACACCCATCTCACTAATAGTGATTCCAGAAACTAAAAAGCTTATAAGTGAAATATAAAGACATATGAACGAAATTCAATCTAATCAAATATTGGAGGCCATGGTAAAGGCAACAGGGCCTGACCAGACAAGTCATGACGTTAAACATTTTTCAATCGATGGAAAAACACCTCACGCAGTGGTGTCTCCCAAAGATATAGGCCAACTAAAAGACGTGGTTTCTACCGCATATAACCTCAATTTATCAGTCGCTCCGTGGGGGGGAGGCACAAAAATTGATATAGGTAATATTATTAATAAGCTGGACGTCGTTATTAAGATGTCTAAGCTAAATAAAATCACCAGATTAAACCCTGACGACCTCACAGCAACCGTCGAGGCCGGCATTACGCTTGATTCATTGCAAAAAGCGCTATCTAAAGTAGGGCAATTTCTTCCACTGGATTCACCTCTTTCTGCGAAGGCTACAATCGGGGGAACACTTGCCATAGGCACTAATGGTCTTATTAAATGGCATTATGGTAACCCACGAGATCTGGTGATCGGTATGCAGGTTGTTCAAGCTAACGGAAAGCTTAGTAATAGTGGAGGACAAGTGGTTAAAAACGTTAGTGGATACGATATGGCAAAATTACATATCGGAGGCCTGGGCACCTTAGGAATCATCGGAGAACTCTCAATCAAGACAACTCCTATACCCGTTAAAACTTGCACAGTCGCAGCAACCTTTAACACAGCAGGACAATGTGAAGCCACTGGACAAAACATCTTTCAAAGCCATATTAAGCCAATGGCCTTAATTGGATTTAACTATGAAACAAACAAAATTGCTGAGTTATTGAATCATCCTAGTTTACTCAACTCCAAATACACATTAGTTATAAAGCTTGGCGGCAGGGCGTTAAGCCTGGATCGCCAGATACGTGATTGTATTACTATGTGTAAGGCTCAGAATGCTCAATTTTCAGTTACTCAACTAGACGACGAGTCTTTGTGGAAAAAACTAGCGGATTTCGGCTCAGATAATATGATGGCCCCCTTTATAAGCTTACGTACTAACATTCCCCCAGCAAGAATGGTTGACCTAACCAAAACGTTAACTAGCCTTTTCAATGAACAATATATGAGACTCTCTATAGTTTCACATCCTGGCTATGGGACTCTTTTATTAAACCTATTTAACGATGGCCCGGTAGTATCTATCCAACGTACAGTGGAAATATTAAATCTTTTCAAGGAATCTATTAATCAAACAGGTGGTCATATGATAATTGAACGATGCCCACTAGAAATCAAATCACACTTCGATATATGGGACTATTCCCATGATTCACTTAGTATCATGCGTGGACTCAAGAACCAATACGATCCTAAGAATACACTCAATCCAGGGAGGTTCGTAGGGGGTATCTAATGGAAGCCAAAACAAATAACAATTTAAAAGGATTATTTTCAGCTAACGATATGTTCGTTGAATCAGATTTGTACAAATGCGTACATTGTGGATTTTGCCTTCAGGCATGTCCAACTTATTTAGATACCGGCCTAGAAACAGAGTCTCCACGAGGAAGAATCGCCTTAATGAAAGCAGTTAACGAGGGCAGGATAGGTATTTCCGCTAATGTAATACGACACTGGGACCTATGCGTTCAATGCCGCGCTTGCGAAATTGCCTGTCCGTCTGGCGTACCGTACGGACGCCTCATAGAATCGACTATGGCCATAGTTAAACACCACAGAAAATCAAGCATTCTCTCTAAATTTATCTATAATGTCTCTCTGAAATATATATTACCCCGGCAAAAATTGTTGGAGTGGATTATTCGGTTTCTAAGACTCTATCAACTCATTGGCCTTCAAACAATCTTAAGGAAGACCAAGCTCATTAAAATATTGCCTGGTAATTTAGCGGAACTTGAACAAGCTTTACCTAAACTACCAGAGAAGTTCTTTTACGCAAAAGGGCAAACAGTGCCGCCAAGCGGGAATATTAAATCAGTCGTTGGCCTTTTATCTGGGTGCGTGATGCCATTGATAAACGGTCCTGAGATGGATGCAGTAGTTCGAGTACTAGCCCGTAATGGATGCGAAGTCACCATTCCGAAAAATCAAGTATGCTGTGGAGCCATTAATACGCATGTCGGTGACTTGGAAACTGCCCGCCAGCTTGCACGGCGTAACATCGACACATTTTTAAATACTGATGCGCAGACCATCATTGTTGCCTCAGCCGGTTGCGGGGTACGTATGAAAGAATATAGACATTTAATGCTTAAGGATCCTGATTATGCTGAAAAGGCTGATAAATTTAGTTCTATGGTAAAGGACGTACATGAATTCCTAGCAGACTTACCCTTAACACCTCCCAAAGGTAAGTTAAACTACACAGTTACCTATCAAGACTCATGTCATCTGTCTAATGCCCAAAGAATAACTGCACAGCCAAGAGATCTCTTAAAATCGATACCAGGTGTCAAATTTGTAGAACTGAAAAATTCGGCTATTTGTTGTGGCGCTGGGGGAACATATACGATTACTGAAAGAGAATCGTCGATGAATATCCTCAACGCAAAAATGAAGGATTTGAATAACACTGGTGCAGATATTGTAGCGTCTGCAAACCCAGGTTGTGTATTACAACTGCAGTTGGGGGTCAAAACTTCCGGCGTCCCTATAGAAGTTAGATATGTTACAGACCTGCTAGATGAATCATATCGTTTAGAGGATGATGCTCAACCTTAACCTTAGTAGGAGGAGATTTATATATGGAACTCGGATTAAACGGAAAGGTCGCTCTAATAACAGGCGGAAGCGAAGGAATAGGTAAAGCAACTGCCAGTAGTATGGCATCAGAAGGTGCGCATGTGATAATTTGCGCTAGAAGATCTGACGTCTTGGATCAGGCCGCTAAAGATATTAAATTAGTTTCAGGCTTTGAAATTAGGACGATACAAGCTGACGTAAGCCAAACGGGTCAAATTGAAGAACTGTTTAATAAAATCATTGAAATCTATGGACGTGTCGACATCCTAGTCAATAATGCTGGAACTTCTGCCGCAGGTTCTTTCACTAAAGTAAGCGACGAAGAATGGCAATATGATCTGGACTTGAAGTTATTCGCAGCCATTCGGTGCTCCCGTCTTGCTATACCTCATATGATAGCAAATGGAGGAGGACGAATTATTAACGTCACTAATTTGGGTGGGAAGGCTCCAGGAGCGAACTCGATGCCTACTTCAGTAAGTAGAGCCGCTGGTATAGCTCTGACTAAGGCAATGTCAAAAGACCACGCGGCAGATAATATTCTAGTCAATACGGTATGTATTGGATTGGTCAAAAGTGGTCAAAACGACAGACGGTGGGAGAAAGCGGCATCAACTAATCCCAGTCTGACTTTGGAGGCGTGGTATGAATCTATGGGAACAAATACACCACTGGGACGGGTAGGAGAAGCAGAAGAGGCCGCAAACATCATAACTTTCCTTGCCTCAGAAAAGTCCAGCTTTATAACAGGAGTTGCCATTAATATTGATGGTGGAGCATCGGCAGTAGTCTAGATTTGGTTTTTCAATCCAACTATTTGCAAAATTGACACGCTCTCGACAGCCCATCACAAGCAACCTAGTAAACCCCTTTTACTATACGGGGATTTAGACTGGATCATTTTACTTTATATCACTCATTTCTAGCAGGCCGTTATTTTAGCTTTTGCAACAAGAAGTGATCCACTAAAACTAGTGTCATCATTGCTTCCACCATGGGAACGGCCCTTGGAAGCACGCAGGGATCGTGACGTCCCCTACCCTCCAAAACAACTGGATTTCCGTAAATATCCACAGTCTCTTGGGCTTTCATTATTGTAGCTGTGGGCTTAAATGCAACTCGAATGATAATGTTTTCTCCGTTACTAATACCACCTTGCACACCTCCAGAGTAATTAGTGCGAGTTCTAATAACCGATCCCTCTTTATAGAAAGGATCGTTGTGCTGGGACCCTCGCATATTAACTCCACCAAATCCAGAACCGACTTCGAAACCTTTAGAAGCCGGTAATGAAAGCATTGCTTTAGCCAAGTCTGCTTCTAATTTGTCGAAAACCGGGTCGCCTAATCCAGGCGGTACATTCCTTGCCACTGCCTCTATTACTCCTCCTAACGAATCTCCATCCTTCCGTGCCTCTTTAATTTGTTCGATCATTTGAGAAGCTATCATTGGGTCTGGACAACGAACGATATTAGATTCAACGTCGGATAGCGAAACATTATCAGTATCAATTTCTGCTTTCAAGTCACAAATTTGTTTTACATAACCAACAATTTCTAAGTTGTTTTCTTTTACGAGTACCTTTTTTGCAATCGCAGCGGCCGCAACTCGTCCTATGGTTTCCCGTGCACTGGCACGTCCACCCCCTTTCCAGTCCCTGATACCATATTTTGCCTGGTAAGTATAATCAGCATGCGATGGTCTGAATTTAGTCCTTATCTCTTCGTAGTCTTTCGACCTGCTATCACGGTTCCAAACACAAATGGATATGGGGGTCCCTAATGTTAATCCGTCAAAAACCCCAGATAGTATTTCTACTTCATCAGTTTCCCGGCGTTGAGTAGTAATTTCACTCTGGCCAGGACGACGTCGATTGAGTTCCTTCTGTATATCAGAGAGTTGAATAGGTATATTTGGGGGACAGCCATCTATTGTTGCGCCTACAGCGGGGCCGTGCGACTCTCCCCATGTAGTTACTCTATATATTTTGCCGAAAGTATTGCCCATTTTCACAATTCCTACTAAACATTTCTTTCTATATGCTACTATCACAAAATGAAATATGATACCATTTCAATAACTTATACAGGTTGTGTGTTTTAACCAATCAGAGCACCTGTATAGCACAGAAATATAGACGTCGGGCCCAGGTTGAACACCTGCAGGTGCCTTCCGCGCCAGTCGCGGTCGAGTGTATCTGGCAGCCTGGGCCCCTTCTAAGCCCAAGGGATTTCCCATGATCATTTAAAAAAAGTAACCTTCTGACTCATGACTATCACCTGAACCCTATGAGTTAGATGATTGCAGGTCTAGCGCGGCTAACTCCAATTCCTCCACTTTCTCTGAAAGTACTACCGGATTTAAATTGTCAGCATGATCCCTATACCCAGCTCTATATAACATCGAGGAAAGCTTACCTCCTTTAAAGAGGTCTAATGCCCATACCAATGGGTCCGGTACAGTGGTCGTATCCAGGTAAAGTCTCTCATTTTTGGCTAAAGGTCCATAATGGTAGTGTGGAGCATTCTCAAAACAATCAAATGTCAAGAATTCTACCTCATTGTTACCAATATCTCCCATAACATGAATAGCGATACCTCGATCATTTTTGAGCTCTCTAAACTCTATACCGAACCTGATAGATCCAGCCTCAATTATTTTACTCCCTCTATCATGAATGACTGTTTTCCGTTCATTTCTGGACATTTTCCGTGCATTAAGCTCAAGCGAATCAAATTCGGGGCTCATACCGGATAAATTGATTTTTGAAGAAAGTTCACTGTATCCAGCCCTTTCAATCATTTCGGGAAGTTTCTCCCTTAATTGTTGCAACGCCCACTCAAGTGAATCTCCCGCCGTCGTCTTATCCAACATCAAACGTTCATTCTTGTTTTCTGGGCCATAGTGATAATGCGGCTGCTGGTCGAAACAATCGAATCGCAGCATTTCTATTTCACGAGAGTCCTCTAAACCCATCACGCTTATACATAGACCTTGATCGGATAGTAAATCTCTATATTTTAGTTGGAATTGAATTATTCCGTTCCCTATCGTCAAGCTTTCTGATGATTTCATATTCCAAGTCCTCCTGAAATTGCTATGAATGCTAAGCCCGATTATAACGGGAAGCACCAGTTGAGTAAACCTAGTTTCCCCGAACAATAAAAACCCCTGTAGTTTAGAAAATTATGTTATATTCAGTAAATCATTCTTCTTATGGAGAATAGCGGTATGCGATTGAAAAACAAGGTCGCTGTCATAACGGGAGCAGCTCATGGGATGGGAGCAGTGGAAGCTAAACTGTTTGCGAAAGAAGGCGCCAAGGTCGTTCTAGCAGACGTTGATAATAAAGAAGGTGAAAAAATAAGAGATGACATAGTTAAGTACGCCGGGGATGCTATATTTACTTCCCTAAACGTGACTTCCGAGAAAGATTGGGGATTAGTTATAGATAAGACAATATTAGCGTACGGTCGACTGGACATTCTAGTTAACAACGCAGGAATTAGCAGTGGTGCCTATGAAAATCCCTTAGATTACGAGGGATGGCTCCACATAATGAACGTAAACTCATCAGGAGTGTTTCTTGGTACTAAATATGCGGTGCCAGAAATGAAAAAGCAGGGAGGGGGCTCCATCGTAAATATTTCCTCCATTATGGGCATCGTTGGGAGTGACTCTGGTCACCCAGCATATCACGCATCCAAAGGTGCAGTTCGCACATTTACTAAAGCTACAGCAGTTAGGTACGGTCCCTACGGTATAAGGGCTAACTCTGTACACCCAGGATTTATGCCACCCATGGGAACTTCAGAAAGATCTAAATCAAAAGATGAAGAACTAATCATTCAAACTCCACTTCGAAGACTGGGGGAATCAATAGAAGCTGCTCACGGAGTCTTATTTTTAGCATCAGATGAATCATCTTTCATTACTGGAACTGAATTAATTATAGATGGCGGCTTTACCGCACGTTGAGGAGTAATCATGAGAGGGGTCTCGTTACTAGGTAACTGCAAAGTGGACATCAAAGAGTTCCCTAATCCTAAACCAAATGATAGACAAGTGGTAATTAAAATGGGAGCATCAGGGTTATGTGGTAGTGACTTACCTCCGTATCGTACAAGCCCTGAAGACCTAGGTGACAGAAAACTAATAATTGTTGGGCACGAACCTTGCGGGACAGTTGTAGAGGTTGGATCCAACGTTAGAAACATTCGAATTGGTGACAGAGTTATCGTACACCACTACAGTGGCTGTGGTGAATGTGAGTTTTGTGAAACAGGTTGGACCCAGTTATGTCAAGTAGACATGGTCCATTTTGGAGGGAAAGCCAATGGAGCGCACGCGGACTACCAATTAGTGTACGACTATATGTGTGTACCGATGCCTGACAAATTAAGTTTTGAGGAAGGGGCATCCATAGCTTGCGGAACAGGGACAGCTTATCAAGCTTTGAAACGTTTAGATGTCTCAGGAAGAGACATCTTAGCGGTATTCGGCCAAGGACCAGTAGGTGTAAGTGCCACTTTACTTGGCACCTTCATGGGTGCACGAGTGATATCTATTGACCCCGTACGAGAACGACGTGAACTGGCGGAAGCTAATGGAGCCTGGAAAACCATAGACCCAGCTTTATGTAATCCCACCGACGCCATTAATGTGCTGACTAAAGGCAGAGGAGCAGATGCCAGTATTGATGCCTCTGGTATAGACCAAGTACGGGCACAAGCGATACGAAGTACACGCATTTGGGGTAGATGTTGTCTAGTTGGCGAAGGTGGTTCCTTAACTTTGAAACCTTCTCCAGATATTATTCACAAACAGTTAAATCTGATGGGCTCCTGGACATTCAGTACTGTCGTTTTAAAAGAGCTTGCAGATTGGATAGTGGCACGGGAAATACCTTTGAGTAAGATCATTACCAATCGTCTTCCGCTAGAAAAAGCGGGTGAGGCCTTTAATTTACTGAACTCATCTAAAACAGGTAAGATAGTGATTACTTATCCTTAGTGTTTTATAGATCTTGAATGATCTACTTTGCCGTAAGCCCTCCATCCATATAGCAAATTTGCCCGGTCATGTAATCCGATGCTGCACTTGATAAGTACACTGCCAGAACTCCAAGCTCCCTAAGATCTCCTTCTCTCCCAAGGGGTATACCACTAATATGGCGTTTTCTCGCAACCGGGTCAATCCAAGTTTCATGTGTCATCTGGGTATCATAATCGCCAGGGCCTATTCCATTAACGCATATGTTGTACGGAGCCCACTCCAAAGCCAGTACTTTAGTAAGCATATTAACTCCTGCCTTAGATGTATTATACGCAGCCATAAGTGGAAAAGCTTGGACTGAATTATTTGAGCTAATATTGATGATTTTGCCATACCTTCTTTCGATCATATGAGGGGCAATAGCTCGACAGCAATAAAATACACTATCTAAATTAGCTTCCATTATTGAGGACCATTCTTCATCCGAAGTCCTGCTAATAGTTTCTCTAGTAACTGTCGGAGATTTAAATGATGAGCCCGGCAACGGAACCGTTGGTAACCTGAGTAATTGTCCTGCATTATTAACCATTATATCGATGGCACCGAAATGGTTTATAGCCTTATTTACCATAGCGTCTACTTGCTCGGATTTGGTAACATCAGTTTGAATAGCAATTGCATCCCTACCCAAATCTCTAACCTCTTGCGCAGTTTGCTCAATATCTAAAGCTGTCCTAGATGCAATCACCAAATCCGCTCCAGCCTCAGCTAAAACGAGAGCTATTGACTTACCAATACCTCTGCTACTCCCTGTAACGATGGCCTTTCGTCCTTTTAAATCTAATTCATCAATCATAATTGAAACCCCTTTCTGTTTGTCTTCTGTTATGCTAGCTATGAGTCGTAACTGACTGTGGTTATGATATCAACTTTCGAATTATTTTTCCGAAATTCAAAAGGACTTGTAGGCTAAAACATATTTCTAAAGGACGCGACCAAGCTTTCTCTACATTTCAGTACAGAAATCATTGTGCTACAATTCCTACTATCTCTGTTAAATCAGAATCTGGCTTCAACATAATGTATAGGACGGCAATTACAAGAGAGGGTACCAAGCTATAACGCTTGCCTATCCAAATATAAAGGTAGAGTAATGCACCCCATTTCGACAATAGCCACAAACTTAGGATTAGACCCAAAGCTCCTCATTCCATACGGGTTATATAAGGCTAAGATCCCTTTGAACACTAGAAATGATGGTGGAAAACGGGGGAAAATGATTGTCGTCACAGGTATTACACCTACAAAAGCAGGAGAAGGTAAAACAACAACAACAATAGGATTGGCGCAAGGATTTGGACAAATAGGGAAAAATGTCGTAGCGAATTTGAGAGAGCCATCGTTAGGGCCGATATTTGGAATAAAGGGAGGAGGCACTGGCGGCGGCGCTTCAAAAATAGAGCCGGAAGATGAAATAAATATCCACTTTACTGGAGACGCTCACGCTGTTGGTTCCGCCCATAATCTTCTAGCTGCCTTAACTGACAACGTAGCCCAGAGAAATCAGATCTCAGGTTTCAAACCCGTCGACATCATATGGAGACGAGTTACAGACGTAGAAGAACGCTCTTTAAGGGATATCGTAGCGGGACTTGGTAATGCTGCCAATGCTCCTCTTCGTCAATCCGGATTCGATATTGTTACAGCCTCTGAAATAATGGCTATCCTGGCTCTATCTACAGGATTAGAGGACTTACGCACTAGACTGAGTAAAATAGTTGTTGGCTTTACAGATGCTGGAGTACCTGTTACAGCCCACGATATTGGAGCCGTAGGATCAATGATGTCTTTGCTACGCCATGCTATACTACCCAATCTTGTTCAGACGTCAGAAGGACAACCTGTTTTCGTGCATACTGGACCTTTCGGTAACATAGCCCATGGATGCAGTTCAGTCATTGCAGATCAAATTGCACTGCAATACGCTGATTACGTCCTCACCGAGGCAGGATTCGGAGCAGATTTGGGATTCGAAAAATATATGCACATCAAAGCCAGATTCCATAATCTAGAACCCAGTGCTGTAGTTCTGGTAGTTTCCATAAGGGCTTTAAAATCACACGGTGGCGTGAAATTTAGTCACCTAGATGAAATCAACGAAGAGGCCGTGCAGCAAGGTATGCCTAATTTAGAACACCTAGTGAAAATGATCGGGTATTTCGGCCTCCCTGTAGTTGTTGCCATCAATAAATTCACGTCGGATTCTGAAAGAGAGATCGAAATCGTTAAAAAAGGATCTGAGGCAGCCGGGGCCTTTGCAGCTATTGAAATAGATGTCTTTGAAAAAGGCGGGCAAGGTGCTATAGAGTTGGCGGAAACGTTGGTCTCGGTGACTACAGGTGAAGACCCTGATGTTACTTATCTGTACGAAACCGAGTCTTCAATTAAAGACAAGGTTCTAGCGCTGGCGCAAAAAGTATATGGAGCAGAAAAAGTGCGATGGAGTACTTTAGCCGAAAGAAAACTGAGGACTTATACAAATTTGGGCTGGGACAAATTGCCTATTTGTATGGCAAAAACTCATCTCTCTCTGTCACATAACCCTAGGTTGAAAGGAAAACCATCAAACTACGTATTCCAAGTTTCGGACATACGTGCCTCACTTGGGGCTGGATTCCTCTATCCTGTCGCGGGGAATATTGTCACGATGCCCGGTCTACCGGGTTCTCCTAGAAGACTCGATGTAGACGATAAAGGTCGTATCATCGGGCTCTAACTTTTAACTGGTAATCTATTAAGCGCTTCAAACTACAATATGCC
>CAYSLK010000041.1:0-29053 GCA_964431885.1 uncultured Dehalococcoidia bacterium
TCTCATACACCCAATGCTGGCGGTTTAGGATCCTGCTCGGGGGGAGTCGGTGGAGCGGATGCTGTAGAAGTGATGTCAGGTCTGCCTTGGGAAGTTTTATATCCCAAACGAATTGGAGTTTATCTTACAGGAGAACTGAAAGGATGGACTGCTCCAAAGGATGTTATTCTTTATCTTGCAGGCGAGTTGACGGTTTCTGGAGGCACAAATTCTATAATAGAATACTGTGGACCTGGGGCTAGATCAATCAGTTGCACAGGCAAGGCGACAATCACCAATATGGGCGCTGAACTGGGCGCCACAACGTCGATATTCCCTTATGATGATCGCATGGCCAGATACCTGCGAGCAACAAACAGATCAGAACTTGCGGACATAGCTTACACTTATGAATCTCTATTAAAGGCCGACAGTGAAGTGGAAGATAATCCTGATGAATATTTTGATCAGGTAGTACGGATCAATTTATCGGAATTGGAACCCTATGTAGTTGGGCCGCATTCACCGGATAGAGCGAGGCCAATTTCTGAACTTTCGAAAGAGATTAAAGATCAAACGAATGAATTTATAGATGAAATTTCCTCAACCCTAATCGGAAGTTGCACGAATTCATCCTACGAAGACATGAGTCGTTCGGCAGACATAGCGGAGCAGGCTTTAGAAAAAGGAGTAAAGGCTTTAGTACCTTTCATGGTTACTCCGGGATCAGAACAAGTCAGGGCGACCATTGAAAGAGATGGTCAAATGGAGTCCCTAAAAAATATTAATGGCACGGTGTTAGCCAACGCTTGCGGCCCTTGCATCGGACAATGGCAGAGAAGAAAGGGGGAAGCCGGTATACCTAATACTATCGTTACATCGTACAACCGAAATTTCCCTAGACGAAATGACGGACAACCAACGACTATGAATTTTATAGCTAGCCCAGAAATAGTAACATCCTTTTCATTGGCTGGTAGATTGTCTTTTAATCCGTTGGAGGATACTTTGATGGATTCTGATGGTAAACCCTTTAGATTGCGTCCTCCCAAGCCAGCGCCAGAAGTACCTGCCAATGATTTTGCAACGGGGATTTCTTCCTACATTGCCCCGCCTGAAGATGGGAAGCAAGTAAGTCTTGCCGTTGACCCTAATAGCGAAAGAATTCAATTAATGGAACCTTGGCCTGCTTGGGATGGTACCGATATTGAGCTAGCACCGGTGTTACTAAAAGCTCAGGGTAAGACCACTACTGACCATATATCACCAGCCGGGCCATGGCTACGTTATAGGGGTCACCTCGATAAATTTAGTGATAACATGTTCATGGGCGCTTCTAACGCTTTCACAGATGCTCCGGGGACAGGAATAAATGTGATTACAGGTGAGGAAAATCGATCACTTTCTCAAATTGCACGATCGTATAGAGGAAACGGGTTAAAGTGGGTAGCTATTGGTGATTACAATTATGGTGAGGGGAGCAGCAGAGAACATGCGGCACTATCCCCTAGGCTTTTAGGGGCGGCGGCAGTAATCGTTAGGACATTTGCAAGAATTCACGAGACTAATCTTAAGAAGCAAGGGCTTCTTGCTTTAACCTTTAGCGATCCCGACGATTATAATCTTATTGGACCTAAGGACAGAATAAGCATATTAGGTCTAGCACATATGGCTCCCGGAAAGCCGATTAAATGCCTAATCCAGCATGAAGATGGAACTGTGAACGATTTAATGCTGAGTCATTCCTATGGGGCCTCTCAGATTGAGTGGTTCAGAGCAGGGTCCGCACTAAATTTGCTGCATTAAATAGATTTTCTTAAGGTTTGAGATCGCCAGTCATCGGTATGTTTATGTAGCGTGACTCTTCTTATTTCTCAGTCGGTACCTATCCATCCACCTTGGGATATATCGATCATTATTCCGTCTGGACCGGTGTATTTCAGTTCCACATTACGACCTCCACTGTCTGGGTCAGTACTTGAATGCAGTAAAGTGTTGATATCGTCCCGAGGCATAGAACTAGCATCTCTTAGTTTGGAGTGCACTTCTGAGGCGTTTTCCACTTGGAATCCGATGTGATGTATACCAGAATAACCTGTGCCAAATTCCTGTCCTGCAATAACTTCATTTTTGAAATGAAGTATGGCCAGGTTTATATTTCCGTCACTCAAGTAGCGTCCTTCGGCATTCTCATTGTCTACATTACCTACTTCCTCTAAGTCGAAAACTTCCTTATAGAAGTTAGCAGTTTTTTCAACATCCTGTGTAGCCAGGGCAATATGCTTAATTTTCGCCATCAATCTTACCTCGTACTTTTTACTTTGTATTTTCATCTACTTTTATCACAAATGGAATTAAATATTCTTGTTGACATTGAGTAAATCTAGGGCAGTGTTCGGAACACACTCATTTTTAGCATAAGAAACATAAAATAAAGGTAAGACCATTCCACTTGGATGTCAATAAACGCAAGGCAAATTTTCTATTACAGGTACCCTTCTACATAAATATCTATAAGGGTAACCCATGACACGGTAGTGGTATGAGTTATACCGAGTTTGCGTTAGATTTATTTCTCAAAAGAAATGACCACGAGTATGAGATTTGATGATCTGTTTCAGATCCAAGAATTATTCGCAAGAGATTTCAAGCGTTCCAATAGTGGTTTATTGGACGGGTTTGATAGATTAGGATCATCCTGCAATATCTTGCCTGCTTCCCGTCGCGCAATTGATAGCAATTCGTAGTCAGTTATGTCGGCAATTTTCAATTCAGGAATGCCGCTTTGCCTAGTTCCTAAATAATCTCCTGGACCTCTAATTCTCAGGTCTTCCTCTGCCAATTTAAAACCATCCGATATACGCTCTATTATACGTAGTCGTTCTCTAGCTTCATTCCCGCCGACATCCGATAACAGTAGGCAGTAGCTTGGGTATTGTCCTCTCCCCACTCTACCTCTAAATTGATGTAATTGAGCAAGTCCGAAACGATCCGCTCCGTCAATCAACATCACAGTTGCGTTTGGTACGTCTATTCCAACTTCTATCACCGGAGTGGTCACTAGTATGTCTAGTTCTTGATTCTTAAATTGATCCATTACATTCTCTTTGTCACACAAAGGCATTCTGCCATGTAATAGACCAAGGTTGTGGTTCGGGAAAACAGTTTCCGAGAGCCTTTGGTGCTCTTTTATGGCTGCTTTAGTTTGAATAATTTCTGATTCTTCTATAAACGGACACACTATAAATGCTTGTCTTCCGGAGTTAATCTCCCGAAGTATTAGGTGATATGCCGAGTCACGTTTATCTGATTCTATCCATCGAGTACGAATGGGTGGTCTACCAGGTGGAAGTTCCGAAATAACTGATATGTCTTGGTCACCGTGAAGCGTGAGTGTTAAAGATCTTGGAATTGGTGTAGCAGACATAGATAACATGTGAGGACGAATCCCCTTTTGTTCTAATGACGCTCTATGCATAACTCCAAATCTGTGTTGTTCATCGACGATAGCTAGTACTAATTTCGGAATTTTTACTGAAGATTGTATTAGAGCATGGGTTCCTATTATTAAGTCGATGTCGCCGGTTTCTATCAATTTATGAATCTCATCCTTGTTTTTCCTATTTAGACTACCAGTCAGTAAACCTATCTTTATTGGTGCATCAAATCCATTAATTTCTAACGATATTACGTTGGCGCTTTCGGTTGTAGCTTTGCCATCGTTTAAAAGATTGGTAATTGAAATAAAATGCTGCTCTGCCAACACCTCTGTCGGCACCATTAATGCCGATTGGTAGTTGTTAAATTTTGCCAGTAGGAGAGCCCCTATTGCTACTATAGTCTTGCCGCTTCCGACATCTCCTTGTAACAGACGGTTCATAGGTTTGCTACTTTGTAAATCGGATAGTATCTCATCTAATGCCGTCACCTGTGCGTTGGTCAGATTGAAAGGGATACTATCGTTAAATGCTCTTAAAAAGGAGTTAGTCTCCACGAGCGAAATTCCTTTACCCTTTTCTTTCCATTTATATTTGCGTTTGAGAACAGCGAGCTGTATTAAGAACAATTCGTCGAAACTGAGACGGCGTTTGGCTGATTCCCAACCCGACATAGAGTCTGGAAAATGTATTTGAGTAATAGCGCTGGACAGATCTCGTAGTTGTAGGCGGTGTTTTAAGTCATCAGGGAGGAAGTCTGTTACTTGTGGTAAGGCAATATCTAGCGTTTGCTTAATTAACTTTCGTAGGAGGCGTTGAGACAAACGATTCGTCGAAGGGTATACAGGTACAAGTCTCCCTGTATGCAATAACCCATCATTTTTTTGATAAAATTCGTATTCAGGGGACTCAAAGACTATTTGGCTTCTGAATATGGTTACCTTGCCACTTACAACAAGCCTAGTGCCGCGTCTCAGCGTTTTTGTCATCCAGGGTTGATTAAACCATACTGCTCTAACTTTTCCTGTCTCGTCTCCTAGAAGCGCTTCTGTGGAACGTTTCCTTTGATTCGGTCCAACATGGGAGGTTTTCAATACTGTACATATAAGAGTTTGTTCTTCATCCGGCTTTAATTCCACAACTTTACGTATATTTCCATAGTTGTGATGCTTTCTTGGAAAGAAATATGCTAGATCTTCTATGGTCTTTATTTTTAGTCGACCTAACTTTAAAAACGTGTCCTTAGATACTCCTTTTAAAAGCATTACGTCGTCATATAAAGACGCGATATCGGTTTTCGTATCTTGTGAGGTTGCAACTTTGCGAGTATTTGTTACTTTTTTTGTGTTTTTGTTCGAATATTTATTCCATATCGAATTTGCCCATGCTCTACGCTGGCTGGGATTCAAGTTAGAATAGGACTTAAAATCACCCACAACTGTTTTAAGATCGAATTCCCAAAGTTTCAAGAATTGGTCGAGTCCACCAATTACAGTTTTGTCTATAAATCCGTTCAATCGTTCTTGATTTAGAATCTTGCACAGTGATTCTATTTTTGGATTTTCCATTTAGTTAACCCTACAATTTTTTCACGGAGGATATCCTAACTTTTTCCTTCAACCCAAACAGCCTATGCGTAAGTTGTCAATTATGCATATACGGACTCTCCGATCCTAAAGTAACAAATAATACCGGCACTCAATGTAAGAAAATGCAAGTCCAATTTTATCTGTATGTGATTAAGTTACTGTACTTTGACCTTCATATCACGGACTGATTTTCTATGACTGAGTTTTTAGTACTGCTATTCCAAGAGCACCAGGTCCAGTATGGGTACCTAATACTGGACCCAATCTTGCTACGATAGGATCCTGGGCATCGGGTAGAAGGTATCGAAGGTTATTGCAAATACCATCTATATCACTAGAGGTGGTACTATATAATATGGCCAAGCCATCAAGGGTACCGTATCCCTTTGCTATCTTTTCCAAATGAGTGATTCCTTTGAGCTTAGATCTCTCTTTGCTCAGAGAATGAACTTCACCATTTTCTAGTTTGAGCAAAGGCTTGAGCTTTAGTAAATTGCCTATCATTGCCTGAGCTTTCCCCAATCTACCTCCTTTCTCCAAATATTCTAAAGTGTCAAGTAGAGCGAAAGTTTCACATCTAGCGATGCAGTCGAGTGTTTTAGCGTGCACTTCTTCTAAACTTGCACCTTCGTTAGCTAATTTGGCTGCCTCTATTGCTATTAAGCCTACGCCCATAGATGCCTGTAGCGTATCCACTAGCTCTATAGGACAACTTTTAGACACTTCCGATTTAGCAAGTGAAGCAGAATTATAGGTGCCACTCAACTTGGCTGAAATGTGTATAGATAATATACCGGACGCGTTTCTAGCTGCTTCTTCGTATACTTCAACGAATTCTCCAACAGATGGTTGTGAAGTCGTAGGTAATCCTTCAGCATCAATTAATTTGTTGTAAAACTGATCTGCATTTATGTCTACGTTATCTCGATACTCGTTCTCGCCAAACATAACCTTGAGAGGAACGACGGTTATGCCAAGGCTTGCTGCTATTTCCTCTGGTAGATCTGCGGTGCTATCGGTAATTATTCTTACTGTCATCTTGTACCTCCTGATAGTCTGTAAGTTTTAAATAAACGGAGATTAATTAATAGGTTTGCTAGAAGTTATTCTATAGAAAGAATTATATGATAGTTAGGCTGACCTCCAAGAGCTATATCTATATCAATATTTGGGAAAGACGACAGGATGCCCTCTGAAATCAATTTCACGTCGTCATCCGTTACTTGATCCCCATAATATATACTAACAAAATGATTTTCGGAGACATCCGCTTTACGTAGGGTATCTACTATAACTTTAGAGAGATCTTCTCCCGAAACTACCAATTCATGTTCTATAAGACCTATGTAATCACCCTCTTTAATAGATAATTCTCCAGTATTTAAACTTCGTGTTGCTCTTGTTATTTCACCTGTCAAGATATCACTATAACCGTTGCTCATATTGGTTATGTTCTCTTCGAGGGCGTTTTCGGAATTATAGGCCAAAAGGGCGCAAATACCGTGTGGAATTGTTGTAGTCGGTATGACGTATACATCTTTTGTAGATTGATTCGCCGCTTGATATGCAGCTGAAACTATATTCCTATTATTTGGTAGAATAAGAATGTGATCCGAAGGTGATTGCTCAATTATTTCGAGTATTTCCTTTACACTGGGATTCATGGTGTTGCCACCTAGAAGAATTTTGTTGGCACCGAGTTGTGTAAATATATTTTGGAAGCCCATTCCTTGAACTATTGCTACAACAAATACAGGCAGCCTTACAGCATTCCCATTCTCTGGATGGTAGGATGAATCAATATTGTTAGTAAGGTTATCGTGCTGATCGTCCATGTTTTGGATATCAATGTCATGAATTGAGCCTATGTTAATAGCGTGGCTTAAAATCTTTCCAGGGTCCTCTGTGTGAACATGGATTTTTGCCTCTTGTGTGGTACCTATAACTACAACGGAGGAAGCGATCTTCTTAAATTCCGTTCGTAGGAATTCTAGGTCGAGGGCTTCTGCCGTTAACAAGAATTGCGTACAGTATCCATAGTCAGTTACATGGTTGGTAATAGATGGGTGTATAGGTGCGGACGAATGTGCCGGATTGTGTGGAGTTAAAAACAATTCTTTAGAATTGGTTCCATTGATGAATTGGCGACACCCTTCAAAAATAACGTACAGACCCTGCCCTCCAGCGTCTACAACCCCCGAATCTCTAAGCAATTTCATCATAGAAGGGGTCTGCTTCACAGTTTCTTTAGCAGACGAACATATTAGATCAAACATCTGTGCCAGTGTTAATTTACCATCTATATTTTCATAGGCTGTGTCAGCTACTCTGGCCAAGACCGTTAACATGGTCCCTTCAACTGGTTCCCCTACAGCTTTATAGGCCTCTTGCTTTGCATGGATAAGAGCCTTTGCAAAGTCTGATACATTCAGAAGTTTCTTCCTTCCGGTTTCTTCAGCAATGCCCTTAATGATTTGCGATAGAATCACGCCACTGTTACCCCTGGCACCGCGTAGGGAGCCTTGGGCCATGGTGTTGATTACTTCACCTGCTGATTCAGTTGGATATCTTCTAGTATGGTCCATCATATCGGACAAAGTACGGTACATATTAATTCCAGTATCGCCGTCAGGTACAGGGAATACATTTAAAGCGTTGATAGAGTCAACGTGAGATGCAAAAAACTCTGTAGAACTGGAGAACATTTCCAGAAGATCCTTTCCGTTTAGACTTGTCTTATTAGACAAAGTCATTGAACAATGCCTTTCATCCACATTGATGGATCGATCGTTAATATGGTATCGTGTTTCTTGGGTGCATAGCTGGAATATATCATCAAGATGCTGCTGATGTCAGGTTTTTATTATAAGTATTAAATTAATTTTAGCTCAATCGAGTATACTGTATTATTACTTTACCAACAAAGGAATCGAAGGATAAGAAATGGCTAGATGTCAAATATGTGAGAAGTCCGGGCAATCCGGTAACAATGTAAGTCATTCCAAGCGACGAACTAGGACTAGGTGGCTAGCTAATGTGCAAAAGGCCACAATTTATGTGGATGGTAGTCCACTCAAAGTAAATATCTGTACGAGATGTTTAAGAACTCAATACAAATCCGCAATGAAGGGTTCGTAGGCAACTCTTGCTATCCTCCGTAATACTATAACGAACATGGGGCCTACTTAATTAGAGGGTCTTCAATAAACTTTTTATGAGATCTGCAGTGTAGTTTCACTGAGCTGCTATTGGTGACGGGAAGATTATTTTCTTCTAGGATTTAGGCCTCGCCGGAGATCTTTCTTCAGGGTCACTTAGTTGACACGAACATGGCCTCTAGATATGATAGTTTCTCTGTCGCTGGCCGGCAGAATTGCTGTAAGATTAGGCACTGACTTTGAGGTTCTGGAGGAACGATTGGCTGGGTACAAGAAGCATGAAAGTATGGACTGGGCTCGTGAAAATATACGGGGCCAGTGGACCACTCTTATGACTATTTTTTCACCTGATGATGAGATTGATGAAATAGGTCTTAGAAACAATATACGCCACATTCGGACATTAGGCACTACCGGGGCGGGATGTACATGGGGAATGGGGGAATTTTGGAGTCTGACCACCGAAGAGAGAACCAAGGTATATGACATTGTAGCTGATGAAGCGAATGGAGAGTGGCCAATTGGGGCTCATGTAACTCATACCTCAATCAAGGAAACAATTAACCTGGCCAAATATGCGGAATCCTGCGGCTTTGATCTTTTGATTATGGCTGCCCCTTATATGGTAACAAAAACAGAGGATCAGGTCGTAGATTTTGTCCGCGTCCTAGCTGACAACACCGATCTTGCCATCATGTTTTACAATTCACCGCAGTTTGGAATAGTTTTGGATGAAAACGGATTAGATCGGATATGTAAAATACCTAACGTAGTTGGAGTGAAGGAAGCAAGCTTTAACCCGGAAATCTCTATAAAGACCCATCAACTGTTAGGAAGTCAGGCCATTATTAGTACACCAGACGAATGGATATTATTTAAAGGCAAGGAGATGGGATTTGAGCAGCAAGTGATGTTTGCAAATACTTCTGACTGGCGATTTGATAGGCCTGGAGCTAATCACTATGTAAGGTTCATTGACAAGGCTATGCGGGGAAATCTTGATAAGCATTACTATGATGAGTATATACGACCGATTAAAGAAATTTCAGACAAATGGTGGCAGAAAATAGTAAAGAACACCAACGGATCTCTTCCTGCCTCTATGTGCAAGTACTGGGGAGAGTTAATGGGAATGGCAGGTGGTCATGTCCGTCTCCCTCTGATAAATCTTTCCGACCAGGAAAAAAATGAGCTTAAAATAGATGTAGAGTCTATAAGAAACTAACAGTCGATTTTGAATATGGGTGAATTTGATGATTTTGATGGTAAGTGTCCAGAATCTTGCAGAAGCTCTCGAAGCTCTTAAAGGCGGAGCCGACATTGTGGATGTTAAGAATTTGCAGGAGGCTTTAGTTGGATCGGCCCATCCTAGCGTTGTTAGACAAGTACGCGACGCTGTCCCTACCAAGCACCATGCTAGTGTTACTTTGGGGGTTGTTCCTAATCAAATTGGGACTGTCGCGATGGCGGTTTACACTGCAGGTGTACTAGACGCAACTTCGGTGAAAGTCGGGTTTATGAAAACTGAATACCAAGCCGCTGTCGAGACATTGCTTGCCTGTCGGGAAGCATTAGAGGGTTTTGAAACAAAACTAATCGGATCACTATTTGCTGATAATGAGCTTTATGACGGTCTTGATCCTCATTTGATGGTTGATCTTGCGAAAGAAGGTAAGTGCGATGGCTGGTTGATAGACACGCTTACCAAAGATGGGAGGAATCTTTTCGACTTTGTTCCAGAGGAAAAGTTAAGAGATATGGTGTTTCAAGGTAAGGAATTAGGAATGAGCACGGCACTATCAGGCCATCTTCGCTTGGATGACTTGGATGAACTCTCCAGAATTAACCCTGATATAGTTGGCGTCCGAGGCGCTGTTTGCGCAAAAGGAGACAGGATATCGGGAGTTTACTGGGAAGCGGTAGCAGAGTTCAAACGTCAGCTGGGGATACGCCAAAGTGGTGAAGTTAATGTTTATAACGAAAGGATTGGGATGCCCATTAATGGCATGAATATTAATGGGTCATCAGATGCCGAAGAATGGGTGCTTATCGACGGGACTGGGAAAACTTGTGCCGGCATAATATCTGCTCTTAGTGAACATGTGAATAGTCGTAAGGAGTCTATAGTAGAAGTTATCATACCGGACGTACTAAACACTTATGACGTCATAGTTTGGGCTGAAAAAGGCGATCACAGAATTCTCACACAGAGAAAAGACGAAAATGGGTCCATGAGAATATTAATTCAACCCTAACAGGATTCTTCCATCATTCTGGTGTTGATCGTGAATAATATTCTGTGTAGATATAACAATATTGAAGCAAGCTGATCGTGTGCAGCAAACCTCAATATGATTACCCCCTATGGATTTGTTATACGTTTAGATTTTAACAAATTTTCCTCTAAAGAAAGTGTAACTGGTGAATCGAGTGAGCGTAGCAGAAATTGCAGATCTGGTGTCTATTGCTAGGGACTTACTTTTATTTCTTTTATTACTAGTCATTCTCGTTTCGGTTGTTTTGTTATACCGAAAGGCTTCTCGGCTTTTAGATCTTACAAGACGGACAGCGGAGAGTGTGGAAAGCTTCACTACGACGATATCTGATAGTATAATAGAACCTGCGAAGATAGGATCAACTGTATTAACTAGGACTATTAACTTGCTACAGGGAATATTCAAGAATCGCTAAATATGTGAAAGTGGGAAAGTAGAATGGGTAATGAAAGTTCAGGAAACGGTCGGTTCGTTCTGGGAGTTTTGTTTGGAGCGCTTGTCGGTGCCGTGGCTGGAGTGATGTTTGCTCCTAAATCAGGATTAGAGACTCGATCTGATTTATCGGATCGTGGTGAGGTGTGGAGGAAAATTGCTGAAGAATTAGGTTATGCCCTTTTAGAACACGCTCGCCCCGGTAAGCAAACAGATGGAGAGGGAATGAATGGGCATGTAAAGGATGTCCATAATTCTGGCAACCAGGGAGTATGAACAACTACATTGACCAGATACTTGGTTACTAAATAGAGTATCCTTGTTTCCAGTTTATCCGATTAGTTAGACGGCAGACGATACTTGTCTGGGATATGAACCAAAAACCTTAAGCATTGATACTTGATTTCGTACTTCATCGAGAGCGCGTGTCATATGGTCTTCCAATTTGTGACCTTCAATATCTAACAAGAAAATATAGCGTCCAAGGGATTGTCTTGTTGGACGGGATTCTATCTTCACGAGGTTTATGTCCCTATTTGAGAATTGTTGGAGTACAGACAACAGTATACCTGGTGCGTCATAATCAAATGAAAAACAGAGTGAAGTCTTATCATTACCGGTTGGAGAGTGGTCCGAGGTTCCCAGAACTGTAAAGCGAGTTACGTTGTTTCTGTTATCTTCTATTCCTTCCCTCAGTATGTTCATATTGTATATTTCTGCAGATCGATGATTAGCTATAGCGGCGGCCGTGATATTGCTTCGTTTCACATCTTCTACCGCGGCAGACGTACTTAATGAAGCGGTTACCTGGGTGTCAGGAAGATGAGTCTCAATGAATAGCCGGCATTGAGCGAGAGCTTGAGGATGAGAATATAGCAAGGAAATATCTTCTATTTTGGTTCCTTCTTCTACCAGAAGGTTATGGTGAATTGGTAGTACGATTTCATTTCGTATGAACAGAGACGAATCATGTATGAGCAAATCCAGGGTGAATGTTACAGATCCCTCCAGGCTGTTTTCGATGGGCACAATGGCTTCATCCGCTTCTCCGGCTTCAACTGCGGAGGCCACAGAAGGAATACTGGGGTAAGGTAAAAGTATTGCAAGTGGATCATATGCCGTAGCTGCTTGTTCCGAGTAAGTACCGGGGGGTCCTAAGTACGCTAACCGTTTGCTCACGTCTGTTACTCCTGAAAACCTACCATAACCTTGTGTGATTTTGTTGATTTCACGACTTCTCCTTAATAATCTTATGAGTTTCGTACTGCCCAAATCATCCGATGGATGCTCATACAACTTGTTGTAAAATGATGATGATTCATTTGGAAAAGGAAGCACCGTTATTAGGAGTCATCACTATCTCGTACGAGGTCTAACTTGTCTAGTAATTCATCTGTGCCGGATAGGATTAACCAGTCGTTATCCTGTAGCTTATCTTCTGTGTCTGGATTAAGAGTGATGTCTTTTCCTCGGTTAATTGCTAATACAGCTAGCCCGTCGTTATCTTTTGGATTGGAGAAACCCAATTCACTTAACGTCATGTTAACGAATCTTTTAGGTACACGAATTTTACTGATTCCGAAATTGGATGTAACTTCAATATATTCCTGAATATTTGGTTTGAATAGGCTGTGGGCCAGCCGTACACCAATTTCTGATTCTATGTGAACCACCCTATCTACACCTACTCTCTCCAATGTGTTGCCGTGTAAGGCGTTACTTGCCCGGGATACTATGAAGGGAACTCCCATGGTTTTTAACAGAACTGACGTCATAATACTGGCAACTATGTCAGTGCCTATGGAGACTATAGCCACATCATAGTCATTGATCCCTAGTTCCCTTAAGACCGTTTCCTGTGTAGCATCTCCAGCTATAGAGTGAGTGGCACGGCCCATGACACTTTGAGCACGCGAGGGATCTTTGTCTATTGTTAATACGTCATGGCCTAAATTATATAGAGCGTTGGCCACACTTGATCCGAAACGACCCAGTCCTATTACTGCTACTTGTTTTTTCATGATGTCCTCAATTGATTTGGAATAAATGACTATCTAATCTGCGGTTTATCCTATTGTAACCCGTTCTTGAACGTATCGAAAGGTTTTTGACTTGTGTGTATTCACCATTGTGAGGGCCAGAAATAGTACTCCATATCGTCCCACTAACATTATCATGACTAGCATTAAGCGACCTGTTTCTGATACCGATTCCGCAATTCCCGTTGTAAATCCCACAGAGCTAAATGCCGACACTGTGTCAAAAAAAACGCGGTCGAATTCTAATCCGTCCTCGAGCATTAAGAGGGCACATGTACTTAACAGGATCAGACAAACAGAAATTAATGCTATAACTATCGCGAACTGTCCTTGCTGAGTCGGAATTTCCTTGCCAAATATATGTATTTGTGTTCTACCTTTCATGATAGCTACATTCGTAAGTACGATCAAAGCCAATGTGTTTAATTTGATCCCGCCAGCGGTAGACCCAGCAGCTCCACCAACAAACATTAATCCCGTGAATAAAAAGTTCAAGGACTCAGTAGTTGAACCGACATTCAAGCTACTAAACCCGGAAGATCTACTACTAACCGATTGGAAAAGCGAGTTAATTATTTTGTCCGTAATAGATAGAGAACCCAGAGTATCAGGGTTCTGGTATTCTAGAACTAGTATGAGAATGCCTCCCACAATTATTAATAAACCGGCACAAAATACAACCAATTTGGAATTTAGGTTTAGGCGGGTGAAACTTCTAGATTTCATAATGTCAGAAAATACGATATATCCCAGCCCTCCGATCAATGTTATAAGCATTGTGGTAATGAGAAGTACTTTGTTATTCTGGAATTGTGAGAAATTATCCACGTTGCTAAAAAAAACGAACCCGGAATTATTGAAACTAGAGATGGCGTGAGAAATCGCTTGCCATATAGAATCATGAAGAGGATAGGCGTAATAAAATTGAATAAAAAGTGCGATAGATCCTAGAATTTGAATAGCAATAGCGAATGTTACAACTTTTAGCGTTAAGCGAGAGAAACCGTTTAGTCTATTGATACCTAAGGTATTCCCTGAAGAAAGGGTGTTTTTAGAAGAAAACCACTGGCTTATTCTAATCAGTAAGAAAGTAGATATGCTTAAGTATGAAGAGCCACTTACTAATATAAGTAAAAGTATAACGATTTGCCCGAACGGTGTCCAAAACGTGGATGTGGTCTGTACGGTCAATCCAGTCAAAGTTACGGCAGATGTTGCCGTAAATAGAGCGTCGGTTATAGCGGTATCAGAAGTCTCTTGGCGGGATATTGGTGAGATTAAAACTATGGTTCCTATCAATACTAGAATCAGAAAGAACGTTAATGTTTTTACTGGTGAAAAGGTATAGTGACTTCTAAATTCGAAGTTGAATGGGCCAAATCCTCTCTTCTTAAAAGTCATATCACGCGACTTGTTCATTCAGTAGGTATCCTGTCTAACATTAAATTAATTCACTATTATCCATTGACTGGGATTTATATTCTATCGCCACGAGATTAGAATTGTTATTCGTAACCTTCATTCTATGAAGGAATGTAGTGAACTGTGATTGTATATAAAGGTTTCAGAATGCGATTCTAGGTGGGTGTATATATATTGTCAATTATATTGGGTATGGGTTAGCCTAGTAAGGTCGGCATGTAATATTGAGAGGATTTGTTATAAATCCCCAATTCATCAGGATCTTCTTATGTTGATGAAAATATTAAAGGTTAACAGACTGATTCTATCCCCTAGGTTTAAATCCAGAATCTCTAGGTATGTTACCCAGTGCGGATTCGCTACAATTACTCTTGCTGCTATACTTTTGTTAGCGGATGAGGTCTTAGGGACCGCGATCATCGTGGCAGTGGGATCCACAGTGTTTACCATATTTGTAGTCCCAATCAGTGTTGCATCCAGCCCTAGGTTTGTACTTGGTGGTCATCTTATTGGAATTCTTGTGAGCGGTTTTTTTGTAATTGTTATTGCCATGTTGGGATTAGATTTTAGTGCTGCTGGTTCGAAAATCGGATATGATTTGATTGCTGCCATGGCAGTTGGATTAGGTATATTGCTGATGGTTGTTGTAAACGCACCTCATCCACCTGCTGCTGGCACTATTTTGGGTCTTTTAGCAAATGGATGGGATATTTCTGCGGTGCTTTTTGTGGTGATAAGTTCCATTTCTTTGATAGTGATAAGGTTGTTATTTGGACATAGACTCGTAAACTTAATATAACGGTCTTTGCAGGTTCGTTTGATAATAGGAATCTATGGTGGAAAAATACGAAACAGAAGAGAGTTAGAGATCATGAGGATACTTGTTACAGGTGGCGCTGGATTTATAGGTTCTCATATCGTCGATGCTTTAGTAGAAGAAGGGCATCAAGTGTCGGTGATTGATAATTTATTGGGTACTGGGGAAAAATTCGTGAATCCTAAAGTGAATTTCTACGACGTAAATATTACAGATGATAAGTCAATATCCGATGTGTTTGAGAGAGAACGCCCACAGGTAGTGAATCATCATGCTGCTCAAACGAATGTCCGATATTCTATGACTGAAACGGCTTATGACGCTCAAGTTAATGTAATCGGATCTATCAATGTTCTTGAAAGTTGTGTAAAGGTAGGTGTTACGAAATTTGTTTTTGCGTCTACATGTGCAGTGTATGCAGAGCCTGAACAAATTCCTATGACCGAGAAACATCCTATACAACCGAAATCAGGTTATGGGTTGTCTAAGTATACTGTGGAAAACTACGTGAAATTCTATTCTGAAACTTATGGGTTGCCTTATACAGTGTTCAGATATGGAAATGTCTACGGCCCCCGTCAGAACCCGAAAGGTGAGGCTGGGGTCATAGCGATATTTGCGGAACAATTTTTAACAGGTGTGCGACCAACTATATTTGGAGATGGGACGAAGACTAGAGATTATATTTATGTGGCTGATATTGTTAAGGCTAATCTATTCGCCATGAAGAGTATAGGTGATAACGAGATGTTCAACTTGGCAAGCGGCGACGAAACCACAGATTTTGAAGTGTTTGAATTTGTGAGAAAGGCGAGTGATTCGACAGTTACCCCTTCTTTCTCGCCCAGGAGGCCAGGTGAAGCGGATAGAGTCGCTTTAGATTGTTCAAAGGCCGCGACACTATTGGGTTGGAGCCCTGATGTTTCGATGAGTGACGGAGTTAATAACACGGTCACCCATCATATTAAGAGATATCCTAAGGATACATAGTTTGATAAAAGGAGAATTGTACATATCTCACTATGGACAATCGTATTAAGAGCTTCGTAACGGATCTACATAACTCCCCGTCGATGGCAGTAATTGCTATCACTGGCGCAGGCAGTTGGGCCATTCCCTGGCTGCAAACTGTTCCAGGTGCGTCGCGTAGTTTACTTGATATCAGGCTACCCTACTCGGAAAATGCTCTTGAGGAATTCATAGGCTATAGGCCTGATCGGTTTGTTTCAAGTGATACTGCACTAGACATGGCGAATTTATGCTATAAACAGGCCTTGTCCCTTGGACCGCGTAATGTTCCAGTGGTCGGAATAGGCTGTACGGCCGCAATTTCCACCAATAGGAGGCGGGCGGGAGATCATCGAGTTCACGTCGCATATCGGGATAGAAACGGATTAGCCAAATATGAAATTAAGTTTAACAAAGGGTATCGTGACAGATTTCAGGAAAATATAATTGTTAGCAAATTAGTTTTACGTGCTTTTGCCGATTCAGCTGGTGTCTCGTTTAATCTGCCTTTAGAATTGGATAAAACTGAAGAGCTAGAAAAGACAGTAGTTGCGTATTATGATCAGTTGGAAGCTTTAATGTCTAAGCATTTGACATCAGTTACGGTGATGTCAAATGGTAGCATGGCAGGGAATTTTGCCAATCATAAGGCTATTTTGCCTGGGTCTTTCAATCCATTGCATAATGGTCATAAACAGCTAGCATCGATCGCATCGAAGATCTTAAAATCGCGTGTTGTTTACGAGTTATCCGTGACCAATGTTGATAAACCCAATTTGAGTAAGGCTGAGATATGTAAGAGATTACTACAGTTTTACGGGGAAGGAGATGTGGTTATAACGGATGCTGTCTTATTTGAGGAAAAAGCAAAGGTTTTCCCCGGTTGTACTTTTGTAATCGGAATTGATACAGCAACACGAATATTGGATAGGAGTTATTACGCGGATGGCGATAGTAGCTTGATTAGATCATTAGACTATATAAAAAAAATGAGATGTCAATTTCTAGTGGCCGGGAGGTACAATGGGAAATCATTTCAGACTCTTTCCAATATAGCAATTCCCGGCGAATTCGAATCTTTATTTTTTCCCATACCAGAGGACGTCTTTAGAATTGATATATCCTCCTCTGATCTACGAACCACTTAATCCTTCTGCACTACACTGAAGGGCTGACTTTTTGGACACTCAGAGAGTCAGAACTAACGGTGCACGGAATTATGCTGGTGTTTCTTGTTATATATTTAGACAATACCTGTTTTGCTTTATATATAGAATTTCAGGTCTGAATAATGATCTAGTTATAATGAAGGTTGCCATCCCTCTATTGCAGGATATAGCATAAGGTAGAACGTGTCAGAGATCGTACTGAATACGGATTTTGTATGAGGTTTAATAGAGAATATGTCCGGAAGTAAAGCTGTGAATTTAAGAGAGTTCATCGATTTTCTTGAGAAACGCGGTGAATTACGGCGTATAAAAGTACCGGTGAGCCGAGATCTTGAAATTACTGAAATAGTTGACCGCGTTGTTAAGTCTGGAGGACCTGCTCTATTGTTTGAGAATGTGGAAGGTTATGATGTTCCTATTCTTATTAATTTGTATGGAACTCATCAGAGGGTTGCATGGGCTTTGGGTGTGGATCATATAGACGAATTGACAGAACGAGTTAGGAAATTGTTGGGAATTGTCCAAGGCCCACCTAAAGGATTACTAAATAAACTTAATACTGCTTCAGATGTTTTAGGATTGGTGAGATCCCAACCTAAGGTTGTTGGTAAAGGCCCGTGTCAGGAAGTGGTTCTGACCGGAGAAGAAGTTGATTTAACTATGCTTCCTGCGTTGACATGTTGGCCAATGGACGGAGGACGCTATATCACAATGCCTTTAGTTATTACACGTGATGCGCATTCTGGCCGTCGTAATGTTGGCATTTACCGAATGCAAATATATGATAAACAAACAACTGGAATGCATTGGCAGACGCATAAAGTAGGAGCACATCACTATAGGGATTATCAAGTATTAGGACCTAAAAAAATGGATGTGGCTGTGGCGATCGGAGGGGATCCTACAACTATATGGTCTGGATCTTTGCCATTACCACCTGATATGGATGAAATAGCGGTTTCTGGCATTATTAGAGAGAAGCCGGTTGAATTGGTCAAATGTAAGACAGTAGACTTGGAAGTTCCGGCCCATGCAGAATTCATTATAGAAGGCTATATTAATACGTGTGAACTCAGATCTGAAGGTCCATTTGGAGACCACACAGGCTATTATTCCCTGCCTGAAGATTATCCTGTATTTCATGTCACAGCTATTACCCACAGGAAAAACCCCATATATCACACAACTATGGTAGGTAGACCGCCTACTGAAGACTTTTTCATGGGAAAAGCCGCCGAAAGAATGCTTCTTCCAGCACTTCAAATGACGCTTCCAGAAATTGTTGATGTCAATATGCCGGCTGAGGGTATTTTCCATAATTTAGTTATAGTGTCTATGAAAAAAGAATATACAGGACATGTGCGAAAAGTAATGTACGCTTTATGGGGATTAGGGTTGCTGATGTTAGCGAAATCGATAATAGTTGTGGATCATTTCGTTGATGTTCAAAATTTATCTGAAGTTGCTTGGAGAGTGACTAGTAATATAGATCCATCCAATGATGTGGTTTTCGTTGATGGGCCAGTTGATGATCTAGATCACTCTAGTCAGACACCTAAATTTGGTAGCAAAATGGGTATTGATGCTACTTCTAAAGGCATGATGGATGGTAGGACTAGAGAGTGGCCTCCTGATATTGTTATGGACGACGAGGTGAAGAAGTTAGTTGATTTAAAATGGATTAGATATGGACTATGAAGTCAATCAAAGTAGATGTACCGATGCATAAAATACCTTTATTCTTTGAATCCGTTAAATTCAAAGAAACTATATTCGCATTACCCTTCGCCTATATAGGTATGTTGCTAGCGTCAGAAGGCTTACCGAAAAGTGATAAGTTTATATGGATTACCTTGGCAATGATTGGTGCGCGGACATTTGGGATGACTATAAATCGCATAGTAGATAGACATATAGATGCTTTGAATCCAAGGACAAAGAGCAGACACTTACCAACCGGTACTCTGAAATTAATGGATATGTACCTACTATCATCTTTATCAATACTCCTCCTGCTGTTCTCTTCATATAATCTAAATAGACTCGCCTTTCTTCTATGCCCTTTAGTTGTCGTTTATCTAGCCATATATCCCTTTACTAAAAGATTTACTTGGACTGCCAATTTTATATTGGGATGGGCGTTGGCTATAGCGCCTTCCGCAGCCTGGATAGGGATAAAGGGTAATTTATCTTGGGAACCCGTTTTACTTTCATTAGCTGTTGCTCTATGGGCCGGCAGTTTTGATGTCATATATCACGTCCAGGATAGTGAATTTTATACCCGACGTAATCTCTACTCAGTGGCAAAAAGATTTGGTATCAGCACGGCATTCATCATCGCTAGAATATTTGATGTCTTATCAGTCTGTTGCTTTATTGCTCTAGGAGTATTGATGGACTTGTCTTTTCCCTATTTTATAGGCTGTTTGCTCACAGCGGGGATATTATTTTATAAATATTATTTGGTTAGTCCCGCAAATATTTTAAATTTGGGTTCCTCCTTCTTCCGTGTTAACGGCTATGTATCCACCACTATGTTTCTAGGCACTCTAATATCACTAATAATTTGATTGGATTGGAGGAAGTATTTATTGTCTAAGAGAACTGAAATTCCTGTAATAGTTGGTATCACTGGCGGGAGCGGCTCAATCCTTGCGCAATCCATTATTGACCACCTCCTCTTGAAGGACATATCAGTGATTGTTGTTGCATCATCTGCGGCTAGAATGGTGTGGCAGGAGGAAATGGAAGAATCATGGGGGGAGGCACTGGAGAGATGGGGTGAATATGATCATTTCACTCATTATCCGAATAGTTATATTGGAGCACCTATAGCAAGTGGCACATATCCCACGGCAGGCATGGTCATAGTCCCATGTAGTATGACTACGCTATCAGCTATTTCGCATGGATTCGCTGACAACTTAATAAGAAGAGCAGCTGACGTTTGTTTGAAAGAAAGGAAGCCCCTGGTCTTAATGCCTCGAGAAACACCATTAAATGCCATTCATTTAGACAATATGGCTTCACTGTCTCGTATGGGCGTTACTGTTTTACCTCCTGTACCAGCCTTCTATTTAAAACCTAAAAGTATTGAGGATGTCGTAGCCTTTTTGGCTAATAGAGCGTTGGATGCTTTGAATGTTATAGAAACTTTGCCTGAAAACTTGATGTACAATGGACCATCTATATCTTCAAGCGGTAGATCATCTAAATCCTGATCTTGAATTGTTCGATGCTTGGGCTTAGAATCCATTGACGAATAAGTTTATTAATAGAAAATGGAGTCAATAAATGATACCTTCACTTGATGCAGCGAAGATAATCCAAAGGGAAAGAGAAGACGCGATCGTGGTATCGCATATGACTCCTAGTAGATATTGGGGCCTCGTATCCGAAAAACCGGAAATGGATCTCCCGATATACGGCGCAATGAGCAAAGCATCATCAGTTGGCTTGGGTTTAGCGTTAGCGAGGCCAGATAAAAGAATAATCATTCTTGATGGTGATGGCTCCTTGCTCATGAACCTAGGCTCTCTAGTTACTGCTGCAGGTAAAGAACCACGAAATCTGGTACATATCGTATTTGACGATGGGGTTTACTTCACTACAGGAGGCCAACCTGTTCCAGGGAGCCAGAAATATAATCTGTCTGATATTGCAAGGGCGTCTGGAATAACTAACAGCTACGAATTCGATAATTTGGAAGATTTCGCCAGCGAGTTTCCTGTCATAATGGATGGGGATGGCCCGATTTTTATATGTTTAAAAGTGAGTCATCCTTCTGAAAATGTACCTGAGTTCAAGATGGGCAATACAAAAATGGCTATGAGACGACTGTCAGCCATGTTGGCCGATTCTTGATTGTAATAATAGAATGTGTCCCATGCGAATGCGCGCCATTGATGTAGGTATTTAATGAAGTTCGGAATTGCAGTGACTAATTCGGTTAATCCTGTTTCCGATGGCCCAGGACAAGCTGAATACTTGAGAAAGCTTACTCCCGTTATAGAGTCCTGCAGGTTCGACTCTATTTGGGTGAGTGATCGGACCGTTTTCCCTTCGGATCTTTCTGATCGCTACCCTGAACAATTCGGACCCGGTTTTTCAGACCCTGAAGCTCAGAATCTTCTAGAATCTTTATCTTCCCTAAGTTATGTAGCTGGCATGACTCGTGATATACGATTGGGTGTTAGTGTGTTAGTGCTTCCGTTCCGTAACCCTGTTTTGAATGCTAAGATGCTAACTACTTTAGATGTGCTTTCTGGCGGTAGAAGTATAGTCGGGATCGGGCTTGGTTGGATGGTGGAAGAATTCGAATCTATGGGAGCCTCATATGCAGAAAGGGCGTCCGTGACTGATGAACACATAGAAATGTTTCAAGTTCTCTGTACACAAGATATACCCGAGTATAAGGGACGACATTTCTCAATTTCTGGGATGAGGTTTTTCCCCAAACCTATTCTGCATCCTCATCCCCCTATTTGGATTGGAGGCAATACTGATGTTGCTATACGTCGAGCCGCTCTCTTGGGAAACGCATGGCACGGAATAAACCTTTCCCCTACTGAAGTCCATCAGAAGAAGAAGACGTTAACCAGTGCCTGTAGGAATATTGATAGAGATTCTGGCACAGTAAGTGTTACCATGCGGGGAATCGCAAGATTTGATGATGCGCGATTCACTAAGAATGGAGACAGAATCTCATTAACTGGAACCAAGAATATGATATTAGATGACATAAAGAGGTTTAGGGACAGTGGATTGGATTATTTAGTTCTTTCAGTAGCCTCGAAGAACACAGAGTCAACTATATCTGATGTCAATTTGATTGCCGATAATGTAATAGGAAATTATTAATTTAACAGTCAATCGCAATTTTGTTATTTGTGATAAGGAGCTGGAAGTGTACGATTTTCACACTCATACTTTCTTGAGCGATGGTGTTCTCGCGCCTATAGAATTAATACGACGGGCTTTAGCTGTTGGGTATAAGGTTATGGCGATTACAGACCACGTTGGAGAGGGCAATTTAGAATTCATATTAAAAATACTTATTAAGGATTGTGAAGCAGCATCTAAAAGATGGGATATTTTGGTATTACCCGGTGTCGAAATTACACATACACCTAAAGAAGACATAGCTCCATTGGCAAAAGAAGCAAGAAAGATGGGAGCTAGAGTGGTAAATGTGCACGGTGAAACATTGGTTGAACCCGTTCAACCTGGTACCAATTGGGCTGCTGTAAACTCGCCAGATGTAGATATCCTTGCTCATCCTGGGTTGTTAACTTTAGAGGAGGCTAGCACAGCGGCAAAGAATGGAATCTTTTTGGAGGTTTCTGCGAGAAAAGGACATTCTTTGTCAAATGGACACGTTGTTAAGATGGCGAGAGAGGCCAATGCGAATTTGATACTAGATTCGGACGCGCACGAGCCCGAAGATCTTCTTAGCCACGATTTTGCAAAAAATATTGCCTTGGGAGCCGGCTTAAGTGAGACGGATACGTGTGATTTGCTTGATAGAAATCCTAAAACCCTATTATCTAAGATTGGTATATCAGATGAACAGTTGAAAGCTCAATGCTAAACGGGTAGAACAACTGCTTGAGGTTCCTCACCCTCTGTGACCCTGGCGGCGTTCATTACAGCGAAAACGCGATTTCTTTTATGAGATTCAACAGAGTAGCCAGCCATATGGGGTGTCACTAGTACATTTGGCATTTCCAATAACGGATTGTTTTCAAAGGCTGGTTCTTCTTCTAGTACGTCTAGTCCCGCGGCTGCGAGTTTGCGTTCTTCTAGTGCCCTTATCAATTCTATTTCGTCTACTACGGGTCCACGACAGGCATTTATAAGGATTGCTTCGGGTTTCATAAGGTCAAATGCCTTTTCTCCAATCATACCAACAGTGTTTTTGTCTAGGGGCACATGAAGAGTAATGACGTCGGAGGTTCGTAAAAGTCGATCCAAAGAGACTTTGGTAACTTTTAATTCCTCCTCCAGTTCTTTTTCAAAATTGATCGTGTCATGGTAAATGATATCGCAATCCCAACCTTGAAGACGTTTTGCGACATTTCTGCCTATGTGACCTAGTCCAATTATACCAACCGTCTTGCCTGTTAATTCATGAGCCTGGTCCGACCACTGTCTTCTTAAATCTCCCATCCAATGACCGTCTTTCACGGATTGGAACTGTAGATGCAATTTCCTATATGTACCTATCATGAGTGCAATTGTGTGTTCAGCTACAGACGGAGCGTTACCACCGCCGTTGTTTGCTACCATAACTCCGAGTTCTCCGAGACTTTTTACATCAATGCGATTTGTACCTGCGCTAATAACTTGAACCAATTTCAAATTAGGACAATTGGCCACTAATTCGACCGAAATATCCGATGGGATCGCTATTAATCCTATAGCATCCTTGAGTTGTTCGGCTTGTTCTTTGATATCTTGATTGGAGTTGACCCAGATCACATCTATGTTTTCTGGAGCGTTATCCTGGACTGAATTCAGTTCGTCGTTGTTTGGTGCTAGTAAATACACTTTGTTTTTCATAACACTTTCCTTTATAGGTTTAGTAACTTCTCAATTTATCAAGATTAGACCGATCATTAGATATTAACAGAAAGAAAAGCTTTTAGAAGAGTCACGCAATCTAACTTGCACTTTTTGAAGAAGTTTTACTATTAATTATTCAATACTATTGGGTTGAGGTTTATGTTTAACCTGAATCCCTTGCCTAACCTAGAGTTGCGCGGCTATAATCACTGCAGGAAAGAAGGTATATTAATCTATAAATCCTTATTCTGTTCAGTATCATAAGTTACCATTTCAATGTCTGAATCAATAACCATTGCAATAGACGGACCTGCGGCTTCCGGTAAGACAACAGTAGGTAAGATTGTTGCCAGAGAGTTAAAGTGTAGATTTTTAGATACCGGGACAATGTACAGAGCAGTGGCGTGGGGTGCTATTCAAAATAACATAGAATTGACTGACCGACCGTCTTTGATCTCAATGGCCTCTCTTTTGAATATAAAGTTAGTTGGGCAGGGCTCGGCTGAGAAATTACTAGTTGATGGTATCGATATTACTGAACAAACCAAAAATGAGCAAGTTGATAGTACTGTGTCCATAGTTGCCATGATTTCAGGCGTTAGAAGAGAATTAGTGTGCCAGCAACGGCGTATAGCAAGCGATGGTCCAATAGTAATGGTAGGTAGAGACATAGGGACTGTGGTACTCCCAGAGGCTGAAATAAAGATATATTTAGAGGCCTCAGTAAAGCTACGTGCGGTCAGAAGATATAGAGAATTACTTAGTAAAGGTAGCAATGTTGATCTTGCACGAGTGCAAGACGATTTGCAAAGAAGAGATGACATTGATCAAAGTAGATCTGATTCTCCTTTGAAGCCCGCCCCTGAATCGGTACTAATACATACCGATTCCCTTAATATCCAATCCGTCGCAGAAAAAATCTTATTGTTGGCTAGTCGATATTGACTAAACTGATTTTTCCGGTTGCAACGTTTCTACAGAAATTGACCCTGAAAGTTTTTGCCAGGTGGAAAGTAGTTGGGCGAGAATATGTCCCACCAATTGGGTCAGTTATTGTAGTATCCAATCACCAGAGTAATTTCGACCCCGCTCTAATCAGTGCAAGTTTAGGACGTCGCCCGTGGTTTTTGGCCAAACACACCTTGTTTAAAAACTCTCTCTCAGCATGGTTTTTGAGGGCGTATGGAGCGTTTCCCGTAAATCGAAATGGAGTTGATATTAAGGCCTATAAATGGGCACTGGACATTGTGTCCAAAGGAGAGGTCTTAGTGCTTTTCCCAGAGGGTGTTAGAAGCCCAGGTGGGCTTAGTAAAGGTAAGTCAGGTGTTGCTCAACTTGCTATTAAATCTCAATTACCCATACTCCCTGTTGCAATAACAGGTACCGAGAAGCTAGGATCAGTGCTTAGAGTCTTTAACCCAACCGGAAATCTGGAAATTAATATTGGTAGAGTGTTTTCACTGCCTGAAGTAGAAGGTAAACTAACTAAGGAGATACTAGAGTCCTTTACTGACATGATAATGGTTAGGATTGCTTATCTTCTTCCTGATAACTATCGAGGCGTGTACAAGAATGAATTTAATGAGATGGATTTGCACTGACGGAATGAATGTAGTTCTAAGAATATATCCTGACATGAGATTGATGTTGAAAAATAATTTTCTTCAGGGAATAAGAGGCTTGTAATGTGTGGCATTATTGGATACACGGGGAATAGATCAGCATCCCCTTTGTTGTTTGAAGCGTTGTCTAATCTAGACTACAGAGGTTATGACAGCTCAGGAATCGCTGTGATGAGCCCAGTTGGTCAGTCTATCATAAGGAAATCTTCTGGGAAATTGTCGAATTTAAAAGCTGCTTTAAGTAATGGAATGCCGAAAGGTAATACTGGTATAGGTCACACTAGATGGGCAACGCATGGTTCACCTACAGATTCGAATGCTCATCCGCATACCGGTTGCAGTGAAAGAGTTATGGTTGTTCATAACGGGATTGTAGAAAATTACTCCGAGATAAAGGAAGAACTAATAAAACAAGGTCACAAATTTGGTTCACAGACTGATTCAGAAGTCATACCTCATCTAATTGAGTCACATCTAGCAGAAAACTATTCTCTTGAGGAGTCCGTCAGATTTACAGCTAGGAAAATAAAAGGGGCAAATGTCGTTGTTGTAATATGTACGAATGACCCGACTAGAATTATGGGATTTAGAATAGGTAACGCAGGAGGCATCGTGGTTGGCTACGGGGATGATGAGATGATGTTAGCCAGTGACCTACCCGCACTTTTACCTCACACTAGGAAGGTAGTATACCTTTCCCCTACGGAAATGGTTTCCATAACGCCTGCTAGCGTAACCTATATGGATACTGACGGTAGAAAACTGGTCAAAAGTCCATCGTATGTTCCGTATGATACTTTTTCAGCTGCCAAGGGTGAATACAAACATTTTATGTTAAAGGAAATAAGTGAGCAGCCCGAAAATGTTATTGATGCACTTCGTGGAAGAGCTTTGTTTGATAAGAATGTAATTAACTTAGAGGACATGCCTTTTACTGATGAGGAAATCATGGGTTTTGAAAGAGTGATTTTGATAGGCATGGGTACAAGTCTTCATGCTGCAATGGTTGGACGCACTTGGATGGAATCACTCGCACGTATACCATCTGAAGTGGATAATGCTTCTGAATTTCGTTACAGAGACCCGGTATTGAATGAAAAAACACTTATCATATCCGTGTCCCAGTCGGGTGAGACGGCTGACACATTAGCTGCTATGGAAAAGGCCAAACAGCACAACGTCAGACAGATAACGCTTTGTAACTATCCAGGTACACAATCAACACTGTTAGCTGAGGGAACTTTACTGATACGAGCCGGTCTTGAAATCAGTGTTGCAGCAAGCAAAACCTTTGTTTGTTCCATGCTTGGGTTGTATCTTCTCTCATTACATATGGCTCATAAAAGAGGGGTTCTCAGTGACAACATACTTAACGGATTATTACAGGAACTTGCTCATCTACCAGATATGATGGGAACTATGTTGCGCAATCAGGAGCAATATGAGGTTCTTGCTAGACAGTATTTCAGAAAGTCAGATTTTCTTTATTTAGGGCGTGGTATCAATTATCCCTTAGCAATGGAAGGGGCGTTAAAGTTAAAAGAAGTAAGTTATATACACGCAGAAGGTTATCCAGCTGGTGAAATGAAACACGGTCCAATTTCACTAATCGATGAAAACATGCCTGTTGTTGCACTTATTCCTCATGACGATCTATATGAAAAGATGGTGAGTAGTGTTAACGAAGTTAAGGCACGAGGTGGTATCGTCATTGCCATAGCATCAGAAGGAGACAGCGACATAACGGACAAAGTTGATCACGTTATATATATTCCAGATGCTTCGAAAAACGTCACTCCTATATTAATGGCCGTCCCCATGCAGCTTTTGGCTTATTATATGGCTGTCAGACGTGGATGTGACGTGGACCAGCCTAGAAATCTCGCTAAATCAGTAACGGTGGAATGATTTTGGGTGTAACTGTTTAATATGGATCTAGAATTTAAAAGAGGATCTAAACATACAAGAAAAAGTATAGGTGAGATATGTTTTCCGTGCATTGGAAGACCTGCTGCGGGAAACTGGGATACAGGATATGTATCAGTAGAAAATAATCTAATCATCTTTATGAATATTGGGGTTCCTCGAAGAACAGGACATGATTTTGATAATAAATTCGATGAAAAAACAAAACGGTAATGATTGAATAAATTTAGATGTCATCATTAGTTGCAAATTTAATATAATAGAGGAGATGTTATCGTGGAGGCGGACACTTCCAAGTTCGGCATATATCTCAATATAAATGAAAAGCAGGTAGTTCGTATCACTTCACCATATTGGTTTCCTGAAGAACCAGAGTGGGTGCATGTGACAGATGAAGTGAATGCAACTTTACTGCTGATACGTGATCTCATTAAACATCGCCGTTTGGTAGATGACGATAAATCAATTACCTGGGGGCGAATACCTATAAAGGGTGAGTAATGGTTGAAAGAAAGATTCATAACGTTGAAAATTTAAGAATTCAGGCCAAAATTTCGAACGTCGAAATTTGCGAAGGTCGACTTATAAGTTTACAGGGTAGATTGGAAGAATTATTTCAAGGCATAGATAATCTGAATAAGTTGATTACATCGGACGATGAGCCCGCAACAAGATTTGTAAGGTCCTGAGGCCCAATGATGTCATCAGACGAGCTGTACTATCTAAATATAGAAGAAACATCTGATCTGATATCCAAACGTCAAATTTCACCGGTTGAACTTGTTACTTGTCATCTGGAACGCATATCAGATACAGATGAGCGATTGAACTCCTTTGTGACACTATTGGCTGAGCAATCCCTAATAATTGCCAGCGAAGCTGAACAGGCCATTATCTCTGGAAATTATATTGGACCTATGCACGGGATACCAGTTGGGCTAAAAGATCTATACTTCACTAAAGATATACGGACTACTATGGGCTCTACAATTTATGAAGACTATGTTCCTAGTTATGATGCTACCGTGACAAAGAGGCTTAAAAACGCTGGTGCAATTATCCTAGGGAAACTTCAAATGCACGAATTTGCCTTAGGCGCAACAAGTGAAAATCCACATTATGGCCCAGCTAGGAATCCGTGGAACATCGAATGTATGACTGGAGGATCTAGTGGTGGATCCGCATCAGCGGTAGCGTCAGGTCAATGTATGGCTGCTCTTGGTACTGATACTGGTGGCTCGATACGTATACCTGCGGCTCTGTGTGGTATTGTTGGTTTCAAGCCTACCTTCGGCCGTGTTGATAGGCATGGGGTTTATCCTTTATGTTGGAGTCTGGATACGGTTGGCCCGATGACAAGGACGGTATGTGACGCGGCTATTATGTTTGATTCAATTGTTAACTCGGGTAACACTAACAAAATTGGCCGCGATTATACTATAGAGTTAAAGTCTAGTATAAAAGGACTACGAATAGGTATTCCAAAGGAGTATTTTTTTGATGTAGTAGACGATGAAGTTAAAGAAGGTGTTTTAGATGTCGCTGATGTACTCAAAGGCTTAGGAGCCCTGATAGTGGATATATCTATACCAGCTTTGGATCACTCATTCGCTAT
>CAYSLK010000042.1:0-3724 GCA_964431885.1 uncultured Dehalococcoidia bacterium
CAAGGTTCATGTATCTTGCATTCGATCCGTTAAACATCGAATCTTTTATACCAAAGAACCCTGCAGCAAATAGAATAAAGCCTAGCGTATATATTAATGCAGCCACTGATGTCAGACCGGGATTTCCACCAAGAGACCCTAAAAGAGCTCTGGTGTCAGCCCAATCGCCAAATCCATGTGGGTTAAGAGCTGCACTAATAATAATTACTATAGGACTTAATATCAGTAGTAAACCTGCAAATCGATTATCTTTCATAAAAACCTCATTTCACGAGAAAGTACAGTGCTAGAATAAGTGCCGAGGAATAGTATCAAATTATGACTACTGGCGCCACCCATTTACGGGGCAATTTTTCCACTACACATCTGCATAGATTCTTCGAATTTCTACTTCATTGGGCATTATAGTGATCAATATGCTGCATAGAAGGATTCAAGCGCGCATAACATTCTGTATACCAATAATTGCAAGCAGAAGTAATGCTATACCAAAGCAAACGACCCATATCATCCACATGCCTATGAACGCTCCGACCACTCCGACAATTCCCAATAATGCGATAAGTGCGTTTAGTGCGGGTATACCTGCTTTGTCTATATACAGTTTGATTCCGATAAGGAATAAGCTAAATGCAAAACTTGCGCCTCCTAGGAAACCGGTCATACCACTAAGCTTAACTAATGCATGTGCAGCTTCTGCCGGATCAGCACTGTCCGATGCTATATCAAAACCGGCTGCCTGGGATATGATCGATACCCAGAGTAGAACTAGTCCGATTAAAGTGAAGTGAGTCCCGACATGTATAAGACCACTTGATTCGCTGAAATTGCGAGCCCAAGACGTGAGCCCAACGGTGAATATAAGCATGAATACAACGGCAAGCAATCGGATGGGCATAATCCATTGCCAGTCGTCACTTGAAGCAGCCCAAGCTACTGATTCTGCAGTGCCCTGATTGTCGCCACCCTGTAGCATTTGACTGATAGTCATAACGATAAAGCCGATTATGCCTGCAATAAGCAGTAAATTCGAGGTTTTCGAGTTGAGCATGGATTCCTCCTGAATGCGAAATTTACAATATGTTAAACAGTAATGGTGAAAAAAGATAGTAGTTATATTCCTTGGTATCAAGAATGTTTTTCCTAAAACGGCTATTGCCTTACAGATTGTGCAAACATGCCTGAACTTTCTTGACACTCTGAGCTATAATTGCAGAAACGGCTTCTACAATATTCAGCTTTTATATACCCTTACCCTTCCACGTGTTGGATTCTTGGTTCTGAACCGATCTTCGGATTTAGTGATTCAGTGGATAATTCTTGGATCTTTATATAACGAGCCTTCTTACCCATTCCACCAGTGAAAACCTTGATAAGACCTCCAACGGATTTGTTACTTTCTAATGCGGCTAATTCACATTGACGAAGGGCGGAATCAATCCACGATGGCACTGTGGAAGTGGTGGATTTAATTTCGTAGACGTGCATGTCTGTCTCAACATCTGTATGAGGTCGACCTTTGTCTAAATTTCGCTGTCCTCCGACTAATAGAGCCGCCTGTCTCTCATACTGTTTGCCACGCCGTCGATTATTGACAATACGTTTCTTTACTGAAGTTGGCATTATCTCTCCTCGTATTACTTCCCATTGTGTTCTTATGATCGCTATTGTACCATCTCCACGCCTATATCACGGCGAAGAGTTACAATGTGACAGACATAGACATATATTAGTGCCGAGTTTCATAACTGCCCTAACAAATAGCCCTGCAATTATGCTTTCTCTTACAGTATTACGCATTAACGGGTAAATGAAAGGTTGCATGAATCAACCATATCTTTAACATACAATTTAACTAATTCTATGAGCTCTTCCGGAGAACAAGTCTATTCTATGGTTTCAAAATCCGTATTGTTGGCAGAGAGGAAATTTGTAATTTGTTCATCAATGTATGAGTTTAATTTCTTAACGGGATATGAAATCGAGATACCCATATAATAGCGTCTAGTACCAGGCAATGATAAGTGATAACCGAAATGCCACATATGGTCAGGATTCTGTAGGAAGTTGATGATATTGCAAAAGGAGAAGATATTACTATAAGGGTTGCGGTAAATAATGATATCGCGGTTATCCAGAGTGATATGACGCTAATTATCCACCAAATTGTTTTCCTTGTTTTTAAATAGGTAATCGTAGCTGGCATCCAACTAGCAGAAGATAGGAGAAAAATCGTGCAGAGGATGGACATAGCATGTTTGGTATTCAAAAGTCTCGATGAAAATTCTGTTGGATTCGATTCGAACAACACGCCATAGGCAAAAGTAAGGTATCCCGCTGCGGCAAGCAGCATGGATACAGTAAACGAATACCTCAATCCACCATGTATATTACCCCATAACATTTCCCGTTGGGCAGGAAAGGAGTATAAGCAAATTAGGTATCCACCTAATACCGCTAAACCTCCTATGACGTTTGCAATCAAAAAGGTTGACGTGGCTGACATATAAAGGATTCCTAGTCACTTTGATATCATTACAATTATACATTTGCTTTAGTCAAAAATTTATGCGTTTCCCGAGCACTCAAAATTAAGTCTTCCTGAGACGGTCCGCTGAACAATATATGACCCATTTTCCGATTAGGACGCACATCCGCTTTACCATATGAATAGATTCGTGCGTTTTGGTTTTTCAAGATCCAACTTGTCGTATATGAATCAGTTAGATTCGTATACTCTTCTCCCAGTACATTCAACAAAACAGACGGTGTGATTTGCTGAGGATTTACAAGTGGAAGACCTACTAGTGCTCGAATCTGAAGTTCGTATTGAGACACTGTGAAGGAGTCTATTGTGTGATGTCCAGCGTTATGTGGACGTGGAGCAATTTCATTTACCAGAAGTCTTCCATTTTCTAGCAGAAACATCTCCACACAAAAAACACCGGGGTCTCCTATTTTCCTTATAATTTCTTGAGCAAGATCCTGAGCTCGTTTTTCTATTTCCATGGAAATTCTAGCTGGAGATATGCTTATTCTCAAAATGCCATTTTCATGAATGTTCTCAGTTGGAGGAAACGTCACCAATTTGGTTTTACCATCGTAGCCCACAACAACCGAGAGTTCTATTTTATAAGGTACTACTTGCTCAACCACCCATGGGCCATCTCCCTTCAAACTTTTTGCGATACTGGCGATATCCTGAGATTTTGATATTCTCCATTGTCCGTGACCGTCATATCCCAGCGTGGCAGTTTTTACTACCCAGGGTAGTTCCAGCTGAACCACATCTAATTCATCAGGGTTTTCTATAACAGCATATTTTGTTACAGGAATGTGGTTTTCTGTTAGGAAATGTTTTTCTTTGGTCCTATCCTGAGCAAGTCCTAAACTATTGCATCCTGGTCTGACTCTGATTAGTTTCTCCAGATCGTCCGTTAAGGTCACGGGGATATTTTCCCATTCCAAAGAAGCGCAGTCAGATACGTCCGCAAATTTTTTTAAAGTGTCTGGGTGATCGAAAGGTGCGTCGAATACCACACTAGCAAATCTTTTTGCTGGTGCATTTGGTGATGGGTCCCAAACTGATACCTTGTAACCAAAACGTAAAGCAGCTTCAGCGAAAAAGCCTCCAATTTGACCGCCCCCTAGCATTCCCAGAGTGCTACCTAAAGGAATTACCAAATGCTGGTCTTCAATTTTCAAATCGCACCCCGTGACTCTG
>CAYSLK010000043.1:0-6780 GCA_964431885.1 uncultured Dehalococcoidia bacterium
GGCCGTTCCATGAACATATCAGAATTAATTACAAGCGCTCGCTATGCATTTTTAACGTTACCGGTTTTATTATTAATACCTACAGTGGCTCTAATATACGCCTTCGTCACCAATGACTTTTCTGTACGTTATGTCACTGAAAATAGCAATTTGGCGATGCCTCACGCTTATACGTGGGTTGCCCTATACGCGGGCAACTCTGGATCGCTATTGTTTTTGGCTCTAGTCTTCACGTTGTTGGCAAATTTAGTAGTCTTCAGTATGCAAAAAAAACTGCCTTCAGTAACACCCTATAGTACGGGTCTTATGGCAATCATTATTATTTTCTTCATTGGAATAATGGTTTTTCTGGCCCATCCCCTAGAGAGACTTGATCTTGTGCCACTGGATGGACAAGGAATAAATCCACTATTGGTTCATTTTGGAATGTTTATACATCCCCCTATTCAGATGACAGGTCTAATAGCTGTTTCTATGCCTTTTTGTATAGCTCTTGGTGTTTTGATTGATGGACGTGGGGGACTAGATGATTGGGTTGATATCGGACGCATTTGGGCTATGATTACCTGGATCACTTTGACTATCGGACTTCTATTGGGAGCATGGTGGGCTTACACGATTTTAGGATGGGGGGGTTACTGGGCTTGGGATCCCGTAGAGAATTCTGCCTTGATGCCATGGCTTGTTTTGACAGCATTTGTCCATTCCATAATGGTACAAAAACGTAGAGGGATGTTTCGAATGTGGAATATGATACTGATCATTATAGCATTTACGATGGCTCAGTTAGGTATGTTTATAAACCGAGGAGGGCCGGTTCCCTCTGTACACTCCTTTGGGCAGTCTACTATGGGATGGCTTTTCTTACTTTTTATGGGATTTACATTAATCGGTTCGATCGGCGTCTTTCTATGGAGAATGGATGGATTGTCTAGTAAAACTAAACTCGAATCTGTACTCTCAAGAGAAGGTGTCTTTCTCATACAAAATATAATATTTTTGTTGGTAGCTTTTGTAACTTTATGGGGAACGATTTTCCCTGTGTTTTCTGAAGCCGCTCAGGATACGTCTATGACTGTCGGGGAACCTTTCTTTAATCTCGTTAATGGACCCCTTTTACTTAGTTTGGTGTTTTTGATGGGAATAGGTCCTTTACTACCTTGGCGCAATTCTAGTATATCTAAATTGATAAGCTTACTGAGATATCCGCTCGGTGTTGCTATAACGATGTCATTCATTCTTTTTATGTTGGGTCTACGACAATTACCCCCGCTTATCGCCTTCGCGACATGTTCTTTGGTGGTAGCAGGCATAATTCAAGAATGGATCACTGGCACTCGATCTCGTCAAAACAGAGGAGAAAATTACCCGGTTGCTTTCTTTAAACTGATTATGGGCAATCGTGCCAAATACGGCGGTTATATTATCCATATTGCGATAATTATGCTAGCAGTAGGTGCAACAGCATCCTCTTTCTACAGTATTGAAAGAGACATATCTATGGAACCTGGTGAGGAATTCACTATTCAGCGCTACACTTTGAAATATTTAAGGGTAGTTAGTAGTTCCTTTGCAGATAGACAAGAGGAAATAGCTGAATTCCAAATTTTCTCGGAAGGTACCGATTTGGGTATTCTTAAAGCAAATCGTACATATTACCCTGATTTCAGAATTGCATCTACAAGAGGCGCAATAAGAAGCACGCCAATGGAAGATTTATATATAGTTCCTTCACAATTTGATGAGAATGGTAGAGGTGTTTTCCGGGTAATGGTCAATCCTATGGTTTGGTGGATGTGGGCTTCAGGACCAATTTTAGTTTTAGGTGTACTTGTGGCTATAGGGCCTAATTTCCGTAAGAGACCGAGAAGGATAGTATCCTAAATGAAAGATTTATTTCAGTTAATATCATTGAGTTACGTGATATGTTAATACTTATTTCTGTAGTGCTTGTTTTGGTACCGGCATTAGCCATTATTTATCCGTTTCTGATAAAAAACTCTGATCACTCAATAGTTAGGAACGAACAACAAGACAGACTTGAGTTGCAAATAAGGCTAGATAACGCCTTGCTAGGATTGAAGGATTTAGAATCAGAAAGGCTACTTGGGACGCTCTCTGACAAAGATTACCTGTTGATGAAAGATCAGTACCTTTTAGAAGCATCGATGCTCATCAAATCTATGGAGTCATAAAGATCTAGCAAAGTAGGTAGTTGATAACCCATCCAGAAAATTTGCTGTGTTGAACCATATTAAAAATTATGGCAAGGCTTTAAACAACCATCTTATATGGGAACGATCAATGAGTAGGCAATTAATCTATGTCGTAACTTTACTATCCATGGGATTACTATTCCTGTCTACTATTCCCTTTCAATTCACTGCAGCTCAGTCTATAAATTTGAACGTTGAAGGTTATCTTACAAATGAATCTAAATTTAGCGAAAATAACGTTACTGGAATAACCGTTATTTTCCATATGGAAAATAGTACAGTACACAAACATTTAGAAAGCGTCACCGATTCTCAAGGGAAATTTTATTTCAAGGACATATATTTTGATCCCGATTTAACCTATGGAGTATCCGTTAATTACGGAGGTGCGTTGTATGGCACGGATATCGATTTGTCTCAAGGTTCTCCTAAGCCTCTTAGGGTTACGATATATGAAGCTGTAACCAATGATGATGTTATAGATGTCACTTTGTCTTCTACGTTATTTGCTGATGTTGATACCAAAGACATGATGATAACTGCATTGGAAATAATAACTATTATCAACCGTTCGGATCAGACTTATGTCCCAGGGGAAGAGCCGATGAATCTCCTACGTTTCGGATTGCCTCATGATTCTCGGGATCTTCAGGTGGATACTTCTTTGTTAGGTTCAGGATTTATTCAAGTTGATAGAGGTTTCGCATTAATGGCGAGTGTCCCGCCCGGGAAATATGAAGTCATGTATACATATAAGTTTCCTTTTACTGAGAACCAGATCGATCTAAATAAGACCATGAGGTACGGTGGCGAAAGTGTACGTGTTCTTATACCCCAAGAATTGGGGTATCTATACAGCCCTAATCTCGACAATGCTGAATCTATTACTATAGGTGACTCGATATATAATCTCATTAAGGGTCAAGACATATCGCGCGATAGTAAATTAAACCTGAGAATTAGTAATTTACCTGAGCCTTCATTTAAAGATGTGATTAACAATAGAATAGATAGTGTTAGATTTGAATTTGTTGCTCCATTCGCATTGTTCATATTAATGATATGTGTGTTGGCTGTAGCTATAATTAACAAATATAAAAGACAAAGAGATGTTTCTAGGGAAGACGACTCTATGATTAACACTGAAAGTCGATCTATGCTCTTACAGATGGTTTCAGAATTGGAAAAGGAATTTGATGAAGGGCGTATCGATGATGAAGAATACAAAGCTAGGCGTAGGGAGTTAGAGGATAGGCTGAATTATTAGGATGGATAAAATCACTAACGAGATCAGTAGTTATTTCGTGCATGTATTAGTGCATTAGCTACAAGGCATGTATTCCTTCTATACGTAAGTCTTCGTTCGATCCCGGGTATTCATTTGCAAGTAATCCCAGAATTACTGAATCAAAACGTGAACCGAAGTGAGGACGGCTTTTCCTCAGAGTACCCTCGTGAACGAATCCAATATGTTTAAACATGGAAAGTGCTTTTTCGTTGTACACTGGTATATCCACCCATATTCTAAAAAGTTCTAGTTCATTAAAAGCTTTATCCATCACTGCTAGTGTTGCAGACGTTCCATATCCTTCATGCCAATACGATTTCTCACCAATCAGAATCGATATTTGGGCGTCACCTAAACCGGGATCAATTACTAAATGTACTTCCCCGATATGTGTATTATCCTCCGTTTTTACTGAAAATATCGGATGGTCTTCATTGTTAAAAATGGTTTCCCATTGTTCGTCCGTACATTTAAGAGCCTGGTCAGGATGATATCCTGTATGAGCTGGGTCTCCATAAGTGTAACGACCGAACCAGTTCTCGGATATTTCTGGGTCTCGCAACCAATCTTGTATGCGGGCTACATCTTCTTTTGAGACACTGGTTAATTGGATGGCCTTTCTCATAGGCATTTAATTCACTCTCCGATTTATTCTTTAAGGTTATGCGAACCCTAAAAGCATTTAATGGTGTGTATACATCTTATCATCCTGATTTAGGCGACACAAATCGGTTTCCACATTTGGTTTCTCTACAATAGAAAATATCGTATAACTGTTATATGGTGTACCGGTGGAATAACTACTCTTATAGGCTAATGGATTTTTCTGAGTGACTCTAGGAGAGTAAATCAAATGTCTTCATCGATACTGTCTGTAGTTAATGATGCGCAGAAATATATGCGTGATACTAATTTGGATGGATGGCTTCTATACGATTACAGAGGGATCAATCCTATTTTGTGGGATATACTGGGTTCTATTTCAAATGTGACTAGACCTTGCTGGTTATGGATTCCGGCTCAATACGATCCGATTTTGCTGGTTAGCTATGTAGATAAAGGGAGATTCTCTAATGTTAATATCCCGTGCCAGGAATTTGTTAGTCGTAAGGAAATGATCCAGGCATTGGAAGATATCTTTATTAGCAATAATGTTTCAAATATTGCGATGGAATATTCCCGAAATGCAGAAGTTCCCAGAGTATCTAAGGTTGATGCAGGTACAATCGAATTGATTCGCAGTATAGGGCCAGAGATTGTTTCGTCTGCAGATTTACTTCAATTTGCTTGCCAGCGATGGACGAATGATCAACTGGAGTCTCACATTGAGGCAGGAGAGAAACTTACTCGGATAGTACAAGAAGCGTTTTGTTTTATCTATAAAAACTTAGATCTCAGAGTGACTGAATTTCAAGTGGCGGAGTTTATAAGGCGTAGATTTGCTGAAGAAGGACTTCAAATAACAGACGGGCCGGTCGTTGCAATTAATGAACATTCTTCAGATCCGCACTATGAACCTAATTCCTCCTTTTCATCGGTCATTCACGAGGAAGACTGGGTTCTGATAGACCTTTGGACCAGGAAATTAGGTGATGATTCCATATTTGGTGATATAACATGGGTTGGTTACGTTGGAGACAACATACCTGATAATAATAGAAGAATCTTTGATATTGTGGTGGGTGCTAGAGACAAAGCTTTGGGAGAAATCTATCGTGCATTCAGTGAGGAAGAGCCCTTACAAGGATGGATGTTAGATAAGGTAGCGAGAGATTACATAACCATGGAAGGATATGGAGAGTATTTTAATCACCGTTTAGGACATAGCTTAGGTAAGGAAGTACATAGCCATTCCGTAAACCTTGATTCATGGGAGACGCACGACACACGAATGTTATTGCCAGGATTAGGAGTTACTATAGAACCCGGGATATATTTACCTGAATTCGGTGTTCGTTCCGAAATCGACGTTTATATTTCTGACGTAGGCCCTAGAGTAACGACTCCTCCTCAAACTCAAATCGTCTTGATTAATGGGAAATGATTCTCTGATTCGAGCAGCGTATATATTATAATGGTTTGGGAATTGTTAATGTGATAGAACCAGTTAAGGATTCTTATATTTGCTAGCCTGATCTCATTCAAGTATGGATGTTGAATGTTAGGGAAATGGCACTATTCTAAGTAGTTGATTTAAATATAGTTATAGCCAGATTTAAGATTAAGTCATATATTGACTAAGTTATTGCAATAATAAAACGATAGCTCAATATTACTTATAAATTAAGGCTGTTCAGGAGGAATGTCTAAGAAATGAAAGTAGCTAATTGGCATGGGGGACTTAACTTTACACTCGACACTATTGCTGACCCAGTTGTTAAATCTGATCAGGTAATCGTTAAGGTTCACACTGTAGGAATATGTGGCACGGAAGTTCATTATACCCAGCAACGTTCAGAGGTTGTACCTCCATTAGTTCTCGGCCACGAGTTTACAGGTACCATTGTTGAAGTAGGATCAGGTGTTGATAGAAAAAGACTTGGAGAAAATGTTGTTTGCGAACCCAGTTATGGGTGTGGACAGTGTTTTGCATGTAATCAAGGATCTGAATCTTATTGTAGTGTCTCACAAATTAGACCGGGTGGATTCGCCGAGTACGCTATAATGCCATCCCGTACTGCTCACTTACTCCCGGCTGGATTGAACCTGGAAGAAGCAGCAATGACAGAACCAACAGCATGTTCGCTTTCAGGATTGGAGATGTTCGATATGCGCCCCGATTCCACTATTTTGATTTTGGGTGCAGGATTACTCGGTGTCACATCCATGATGTTGGGATTGAGACGTGGTGCCTCCAAGGCGATTGTGTCAGATCCTGTTGCTCACAGAAGGGACTTTGCTAAACTAATGGGCGCCGATATTGTTGTAGATCCCAGTCACTCAGATCTAGAATCCATCGTAGACCAGTATACAAACGGATTGGGAGTAGACGTGGCTTTTGATGCTGTCGGTTCGGGAAGCTTGGGCGATAAAGCTATATCTCTTACAAAGAAGAGAGGCAGGGTTCAAATAGTAGGTGTTAGTCCCGCAGGTCATAAGCTCTCTTGGGACCTTGTAGATATGCATAAACGGCAACTAACTATTGGTATGTCTATGAGTCGCGGATTAGCATTCGAGCGGGCGGTATCATTGGTGCGGGGACTTGGGTTGGGGTAAGCCATAAGTTTCCGCTGTCCTCTGAGTCGGATATCGGGTGCCGTTAGGGCGGCGTGTTGG
>CAYSLK010000044.1:0-10508 GCA_964431885.1 uncultured Dehalococcoidia bacterium
GAACAACCTAATGTAAGATGAAAATCGCAGTAGTACCTATAATAAGGTCTGTACCTGTAAGGTTGACTTCATATCATGATTTGAACTTTGCAAGGCAAACCACGAAATACAGGTCTGGATTCCAGTGGAGAATACATTGAATGTAAAACCCTCACTTATTGTATCATCTCATTTCGTTAATCCCCGAGACTTAGACTCTCTCGACTTTAATGAGATCAGAATTAAGGTCTCCGAACTTACGACGTTCGAACCTTCGCGCACGCTTGCACTCGACATGAGTCCAGTGTCCGATAGGGATAGTGTGGAGATGCTACAAAAAGAGACCTCAGAAGCTCGATCGCTTTTGGCAGGTACTAAAAACCTGGACCAGACAGGTATTGTGGATATTTCTGAGCTGGTCACCAAAGCTAACCTAGGGGAAATTTTAAGCGGCAATCATCTGGTCACAATTATGCGATCTCTCAAAGCTCACGCGAGTCTAAGAAACGAGATAATTGGTACGGAACAACAAATTCCTATTCTAAGCACTATGGCCAAGAACATATTCAGTTTCAGAAATCTACAGATCTCACTAGCTAGCGCATTAAACGATTATGGCAACGTCGTCGATCACGCATCCCAAAAGCTCACAACTATACGTGACGAATTAAAAAGTAATCAAAATTTACTATCAGAGTCACTCCAAAGAATTATCAATGATCCTAAAAACACTAACGTCATACAAGACCGCATAATATCAACTCGTAACGACAGGTTCGTGATCCAAGTAAAATCACAAATGCGTGACATGATTCCCGGTCTAATACAAGACATTTCCAATAGCGGAGCTACTATATTTGTGGAACCTTTTGAAACCGTAGCTCTGGGTAATAAACGAATTGAACTTATTACCCAAGAGAGCAATGAGATTCAGAGAATCTTGTCAGACCTCTCTAGATCGGTGGGTGAGGCATCCAATGACATTAAGTGTACGATCAAAGTGGCAACCTATTTAGATTTTGTTTTCGCTAGAGGACGATATAGCAATACTGTTAACGGGATTCCTCCTCTGATAAGCGAACATGATCACAATCAGGAAAGATCTATACCTAATCTAAATCTGGTAAAAGCCAGACATCCCCTTCTTGGTGAGGCAGCAAAATCTCAGAATATATATGTACGTAAAGAAGTCCCTGTATTATTGATATCTGGTCCAAATACCGGGGGTAAGACAGTGACTCTTAAGACAATAGGACTCCTTGCTCTGATGCACCAATCTGGTCTCCACATACCAGTCGAATATCCTAGTTGCTTACCAGTCTATTCAGGGATTTATTCTGATATAGGAGATCATCAGAATATAGGCGCTTCGCTTTCTACATTTAGTGCCCATTTGAACAATATTATCCGCATTCTTGAATCAGCCGATAGTAATTCATTAGTGTTGATTGACGAAATAGGTTCAAATACAGATCCTGAAGAGGGTTCAGCTCTTGCCAAGGCTATCATAGAAACACTGGCCTCCAGACAAATTATTACCGTTGTAACGACTCACCAGAAATCTGTTATGGAATACGGCGATAGTTCTTCTAGGATAGTAACTGCCAGCCTTAATTTCGATACCAAGTATAACCAGCCATCCTACAAACTCACAATAGGACATTCCGGTAAGAGCTACGGCTTAGCCATTGCTTTGAAACTTGGATTGAACCCTGAAATTATAAAGAGAGCTCAGAGTCACCTTAGCTCCGAGTATATACGTTTTGCAAACAGCTCGGAAAGTCTGGAGAAAAAGCACGATGAACTTGATAAACTCCTGACTTCTACTGAAAAATCCAGAAGTGCTCTAGAAAGATCAAGGAAACAAACCCGAGAGCATCTCGAATACCTGATATGTTATAGAAAGAAGATCCTAAAGAATATCCACGCTGATTTCTCAAGTCTGTATCAGGATTCACGTCGTAAATTAATGAAGCTGAGATCTCGTTTAAAAAACCGTCCCAGCAGGTTTCAACCAGCAAACGTTACTCATGGAATGGTTGAATTGTCTAAAGAACTTAAAGACCTCAAAAAGAACCTCAAAATATCAATAACTTCTATGAAGCAAGAGAATATATCCGTGGGGTCGACCGTAATCATAGAAGATCGCAATGTTGTAGGTGTCGTCGTCGCCATACAGGAGGAAAATAAAGAAGCTGAAGTAAGGGTTGGGAAATTTACATTCCGCATCGGCTTAGAGAGATTATCAACTATAAATGCGCACGATGAACACTATGTAGAGCCAACCGTTAATATGACACTGGGTCCCTCATTAACTACAATTGAGCTGGACTTGAGAGGGCGTAATGTTGAAGAAGCTCTACCTATCCTATCCAGTTTTATAGATAAGGCGTTAAGGGATGATTTAGAATATGTTCGTATCATCCATGGGAAAAGCACTGGCACCCTAAGGCGCGCCGTTAGGACCTATCTGGAAACTAACGATTTAGTAAAACAATATAACTCCGAATCAAACAACCGAGGAGGAGACGGCGTTACATTGGCTTATTTATCATGAAAATAAGCCGATGTATCACCCGCAGTATACTTGCAAGCACCTTTGTAATATTATCGGTACTTCATACCGTATGTATTGTAAACACGAACCCCAATACGAATGAACCAAGAAATTCCGCCCCATTAAATGATGACCAAATAACCAAAGAAACTCAAACGGTAGAAAGTCCTCTCAATAGTAATGAAATAGAGCACACTCCGACCATCCGCATTTCAAATGAAGTCAACGCTAGAGGGTTACCATCCGTTAGAATTGGCAATACATTGTTCAAGACCCAAATTGCCTCAACAGAATACGAATTGTTAAGAGGTCTCTCGAATAAAAACCATCTTGATCCAATGTCAGGTATGCTTTTCCTATTTCAAGATATGAAAACAACATCCTTTTGGATGAAGGATATGCTTATCCCACTGGATTTGATATGGATAGGCGAAAATTGTACCATAGTCGACTTGCATCACAATGTCCTCAATCCCGCCCCGGACGTCCCTCTTTCAGAGTTACCTCTTTATACCTCATCAGTAACCGCATCATATACATTCGAGATTAATGCCGGTACAGCCAAACGGTTTAATATTAGTATTGGAGATACTGTCACGTTTTTGAATATTGATAATCCTATAGCTCAATGCTGATTTCCTTCGCTTATAAAAATTAGCACGATTAAATTTAGGTCCTGAATTTAAATGTGCCTGTTAATTATTACTAGTAAACGGATATTGTTGGATCTCAAATTATCTAACCATTTTGCATGATTCCGTAGGGTCTCCATATACAAATGATCATTGGTCTGGATTCCTACTGTTTTTGAGGACGTGACCTATGTTGTATAATTTATCTGCTGATAAAGCAGTATAATCAGCATTTCTTTGAGTTAATCTTTTCTTGTCCATAAGAAGTCAATTAGCTAAGGAGATCATGCTAAATGATAGATGGTGCAAAGATACGAGCTATTTTTATGGGTACACCTAACTATGCAATACCTATTCTTTCCTCTTTGATTAGCAAAGAAATAGAACTGGTAAGTGTCTACACCCGCCCTGACAAGCCACGTGGTCGAGGTAATCGAGCTTCTGTAACTCCTATTAAATGTTACGCGCTAAAGAGAAACATACCTGTATTTGAGCCCGAAACCCTCAAAAACAATCCCCAAATATTTGCCGATATTGAAAATCAAAGGCCTGATTTAATAGTAGTTGCAGCTTACGGGCTTTTCCTTCCAAACAACATATTAGAATTGCCTCGTTTAGGAGCTATAAATCTACATCCATCATTGTTACCTAAATATCGAGGTCCAAGCCCAATACCTTCTGCTATCTTAAATGGTGACGTGACAACCGGTATAAGCATAATACAACTCACGAAAGAAATGGACGGCGGACCAATATTGGCCCAGGAAGAAGCCGCAATTTATGCCGACGATACTTCAGCGACCCTTACGATAAGGCTTTTTAAAATGGGAGCCAAATTGTTAAGTGATTTATTACCACTGCTATCATCAGGAAAAATCGAGCCAAGACCGCAAGAACTTTCACGTTCGACTATCACCAGTCTGTTGTCGAGAACAAATGGAGAAATAAACTGGAATTGCACGGCGGATCATATAGCCCTCCAAGTTAGAGCTTATGATCCATGGCCGGGTTGTTTCACCCAGTGGAATGGTAAACGCCTGAAAATCATCGCCGTTTCAAGAGTCGAGGCTGACTACCCTAATGCATTTCTCCCGGGACACGTGGTTAGTCTGGGGAACAAAAGTATTGGGATTGGTACAAGCAACAGTATCCTCAAAATAAATAAGTTACAGCTGGAAGGCAAACGACCCCTAGAAGCAGCTCAATTCTTACAGGGACACTCTCATTTCATTGGTTCTGTATTGGATCCATCATATCAAAACTAAATATCGTGCTAAAGTAAGGACGTAAAAGAATCACGAAGATTGATGTTCTAAGCACCAATTTAAATACCAATTAAAACTAGTTCTTTCAATCTAATCCAGTGTGTGAAAACCACCACAGGATCTCATTGGAAATAGTAACGCTTAAATAACTAACGTAAAGCACAACCAGCCAACGGACTTGTCTGATATTTGTAAGTATGATACTTGTGAAAGGGAATAACTATATTTCTTTAGAACACCCTAAATGAAAGGCATCTTTATGATCAAACATTTCTCCGTGCTATATGTAGGCAATATAGAACTCGACAACGTCGGAGCCTACGGTACACCGTCAGATGAGAGAACCTATGGAAATGAAAAGTTAGTCCAAAGTTTCAAATCTAGTGAAGAAATCGCCAAACTTATGGACAAACTTGGATTTTATGCACTATGGATGGCTGAACATCACTTCCAAACAGAAGGATATGAATGTATCCCAAATATTCCTCTACTCAGTGTACATTTGGCTAAACTAACTACCACTCTCAAATTCGGTTGTGCTTTTAACATTGTCCCGATGTGGCATCCATTGCGTCTAGCAGAAGATTACGCTACGGCCGATATTCTTACAAACGGAAGAGTTATATTTGGTGTAGGACGTGGGTACCATAGCCGGGAAGTAGAAACTTTTGGTTCACCGGTTATAGATAATCAGGCGAATAGAGAACTATTTGAAGAACAAATAACTATTATACAAAAGGCTTTCAACTGCGAACGATTTAGCCATGTAGGTAAACACTATACGATACCTCCCGACGTAAAATACAGAGGTTATCATCTCAAGGACATAACACTTGTGCCAAGACCCATTAATTTACCCGTGGAGACGTGGCAACCAATAGTAAGCGGCAACAGTATAGACTTTATAGCACGCAACGGATTTAGAGGTGTTGTGTCTTTAACAGGAGAGAAATTAGTAGAACAAATCTTTCATCAATGCAAGGAATCATTTTCCCAATATGGACCGGAGGCTGAATTAGGCGAAAATCTTGCACTAGGTGTAGGATTTTACATAGCTGATAACCAAGATGAAGCCATTAAGAAATTAAAACCTTACCACGACGAGCGATATAAATGGTTCGCTCCATTCGGGTTTGTCAGATATGCCGACGAGGAAGGGCGTCCCTGGGGCACTCCAGGAGCTCCAGCCAGAACACCTACATTGAAAGACGGCATAGACCAAAAGGCATGGTTATGCGGGTCCCCAGATCAGATTCTCGAATATTTAAGAGGTATAGAGGCACAATACCCTGCTCTAGAGCACATAATATTGGTTTGGCCTGAAGGAATGCCAAGGACTATGTTTATGAATCAGTTACAGGTTTTTGCGAAAGAGGTTATGCCGTATTTCAACGAATCTTAACTGGCCTGATTTGTATCACTTGATTTGAAGCTAATTGCCTAAACTTTATCTCAAAACGAGATAACCATTTAAACTTTGTTCGCAGGTTACAGTTAACTACCACCAAGGGACTTTACGACGCCTATTTGATCCAAAGGCCAATAAGTAACCCAAGCTCTTCCTACTATGTTATCAGCAGGAACCAATCCCCATGCTCTTGAATCGCTACTAACAGGCCGATTGTCACCTAAGACGTAGTAAGCATTCTCTGGCACTTTTACTGATTCCAAAGTGACAGAGTATCCAGCAGTCGCGTATGGTTCCTTCAATGGTTTACCGTTAACCGTGACTATGCCATTTGTTATTTCGACTATATCGCCAGGCTCACCTATTATGCGTTTTACAAAGTCGCGTTTTTTATCATTAGGGAATTTGAATATGACAACTTCACCTCGTGAAGGTGGGTGGAAAGGAAAGATTTCAGCATTTCCATTCATATTGAAAAAGGGAAAGGCCGAATCAATAATTTTCAGATTGAGATGCCAATAGACTGCCTTATTGACTATTACGTACTGTCCTTCATGAAGGGTATCTCGCATACTATAGCCTTCTACCCGGAAGTTCTGTATAGTCGAACCAAGTACAACAAAAATCGTTAAAGCGAGTACTATACTTTGTATAGATTCTCGTATCAATGGCCTCATTTAGAATTATGCTCAATGTTCAAAAGGATATTCCCTCTCAGTAACTTTTTATACGTGTGGTTAAATTATACCTAAAAACTTCCAGATTTGTCATTTATAGAAGTTGAAAGAATAGTAATTTACCCAAATAGCCTTGTTATTTTAGATCATATGTTAAAAATCAATGGAATGAGTCCGATCTTCATAGGTGGCCATCCACCAAGTTGCGGTATAATATATCAACGTCCCAAATACGCAGGAAGGGAAAATTCAATGCATATCAAAAAGGCAATCTTTATCCCGATTTACTCTTCATTCATCCTAATTGCTCTAATAACATCCTGCAATTCCGCACCATCTGGTTCAATAGAACAACCAACTCCAACGATTTTCAAATCTAGTAATCAGGTGACTAGTGGTCAGACCACACCTTCTCATAAGAGCTCCGCTCAAAATGATATCCATTCTGCAGCACTGAATACCGCCTTACCCAATTTAGGAATCAGAGTATTCGGAGTAGGCCAATTGATTTTGAGCCCGGATATCGCAATATTGGATATTGGTATTGAAGCTGTCGCACCCACAGTGCACGGTGCACGTCAAGATGCAGCTTCTGCTGCTAAATCACTAATGAAGGTACTTCAAAAACACGACATTTCCGACAATGACATTCAAACATCTTTCTTTAATATTTACCCCAGATATGAATATGTGGAAACATCGAAGAATGGTAACCGTATAGGGAAACAAGTTCTTATTGGATTTGAAGTGAATAATGTCGTAAAAGTTAAGGTACGTGACATAGCCAAATCAGCATTGATTATAGACAATGTAATAGATGCCGTAGGTGAATATGTAAGACTTAATGGTATAGCCTTTACTATAGATAATAAAAAGCTATACGAAGCGGAACTCCGTAATCTGTCAATTACAGATGCCATAATAAAGGCTGATCACTTTGCATCTCTTTTAGGAATGAGTAGGGGTAATGCCATATCGATCAACGATTATACTGGATCATCAAATGCAGCCCGTCCGGATTTAACGCGGATGGGTATCATGAATGCGGAAATGGGGAATCCTAGTTCCATTAATCCTGGTGAAATACAACTCGATATGACAGTGGAAGTAATATTTAGCTTGGAACCGGAGTAGAACTACCCCACAATTGGTATTTCTATAATCTTCCGACTAGGAGCTAATAATAGTGACTATGCCCTAAGGATTTAATGAAGGTCATCACACCAATTAACAACCTGTGCGCTAGAAATGCATTAGTGAATAAGCCATGTTTATTAGGATAAGATTGCGTCTGGATCAGACGGTTGCTACAATTCTTAGAAGAAAACTTTCAACCATTTAAATATATTCCAGACTGGAGGGACAATGGTTCTCAGCGACCATACTATAAAACAAGAACTTAAAAAGGGCCGTATCGTAGTTGAACCTTTGGGAACTGGGTGCATACAACCTGCTAGCATTGACGTACATCTTGACCAACGTTTTCTTGTATTTAGAAACTCACGTAAAACGTTTATAGACATTAGGGAAGATGTGAGTGATCTTATGGAAATGGTGAAGATTGACGACACAACACCATTTATACTGCACCCGGGAGAATTCGTTTTAGCGAGCACTCTAGAGTATGTTGAATTGCCGGATGACTTAGTAGCCCGACTGGAAGGGAAAAGTTCCTTAGGCCGTATAGGTCTTCTTATACATTCAACTGCCGGATACGTTGACCCGGGTTGGAAAGGACATCTCACACTTGAACTTAGCAACGTTGCTAACCTTCCTATTGCTCTGTATTTCCGTATGAAAATCGGTCAAATGTCCTATCTCAGGCTTTCAGCCCCTGCAGATAATCCTTACGGTTCTCCAGTTTTAGGCAGTAAGTACCAAGGACAAACAGACCCAACCGCAAGCCGTATGCATAAGGATTTCGATAGCCATATCTAGGTACCATAGATTATGACATATATGGATAAAGCTTTGACATTGGCACAGAAAACTTTGGGTTCCGTGAGCCCTAACCCTGCTGTTGGGTCTATTGTAGTTAAGGACAATATTGTGGTTGGGGAAGGATGGACTCAACCTCCCGGTCAGGCTCATGCGGAAGTGATGTCTCTCCGTCAGGCAGGTGACAAGGCTAAAGGCGCCACTTTATACACCACATTAGAACCTTGTAATCATTTTGGCCGCACACCGCCTTGCACAGAAGCTATAATTGAAGCTGGAATCAGCCAAGTTTGTGTTGCCATGATTGATCCAAACCCCCTAGTAAACCAACAAGGTATTTCCCGTATTAAAGATGCTGGAATTAGACTTGAATTAGGGGAGTGTAAAGATACCGCAGCCAACTTGATTGAGGCATACACAAAATATATTACTACAGGATATCCATTTGTTACTGCAAAGTTTGCTATGAGTCTAGATGGGAAAATAGCCACACGTTCGGGCGACTCTAAGTGGATAAGCTCTAAAGCCTCAAGAACCTATGTGCACAAGCTTCGTTCTCAATCTGATGCAATTATGGTCGGCATTAATACGGTCGTTACCGACAACCCCCGGTTAACTGCGAGAGATCAATTTGATAATCCCTTAAAGATTCAACCTGTTAGAATAATTCTTGACTCTACGGGAAAGATATCTCCTGAAGCGAGCCTATTAAATCAACCAGGTAGTACGATGATAATCACATCCACATCAGATCGACTTCAATCCACTAAAAAAATTCACGCAGATTTTAGAACGGTGTCGGGTGCGGATGGCCATGTCGACTTAGTCCAACTCATGCAAATACTAGGAGAAAGAGATATCACTAGCATATTGGTAGAGACTGGTGGCATACTTCTGGGATCGTTATTTGACCTTAGACTTGTTGATAAAGTAATTGCCTTTATATCGCCAACCATAATTGGAGGGAAGAATGCGCCTTCTCCAGTTATGGGCAAAGGCGTTTCGGACATGACTAATGCTCTTCGTCTGAAAAATTCTAAAACTAAAGCATTCGGGCAAGATATAGCAATTATAGGTTATCGTGGAGCTTGATTACGTGTTTACAGGTATAGTTGAGGAAATAGGCAGTATTAAGACAATTCAATCGGATCGTTTGGATATTACAGCATCGGTAGTTCTGGATGATTTGAAACCCGGTGACAGTGTGTCTGTTAATGGCGCCTGTTTAACAGTTACCAATCTACATGAATCATATTTTTCGGTAAATATTGTACCTGAAACCATTCGACGCACAAACTTAGGTCAGCTATGTGTTGACTCGGGTGTAAATCTAGAGAGAGCTATTCAAGCAATTGGCCGCTTTGGAGGACACATTGTGCAAGGCCACGTCGATACAACAGGACGTGTTATCTCTATAGAAAAGGATGCCGAGGCTTTACTAATTGCCATAACGACACCTGACTCTTACATGAAATATATAGTGGAAAAGGGTTTTATCACTGTGGACGGTACCAGCCTTACCGTAGTAAACTGTGAAATGTCTATCTTCACAGTAACTATAGTACCCTATACTAAAGAAAATACTATATTAGGCAGTATTCAGGTTGATGATTCAGTTAACCTCGAAGTCGATATACTAGCCAAATATGTGGAAAGTCTTACTAAAATGCCCAAACTCTTAAACTAAATGTGGCGGTTAGAGAGGAAGTTTTTAAAAGGAAGGATATTTGCAAATGCCTGTTTCTCGTGTTGAGGACGCAATTGACGATATAAAGTCTGGGCGTATGGTAATCATCGTAGACGATGAAGACCGTGAAAATGAAGGCGACCTAGTGATGGCAGCAGAAATGGTGACGCCTGATGCCATAAATTTCATGGCAACTAACGGGCGGGGTTTGATCTGCGTCCCAATGTTAGGATCTAGGTTGCAAGAGCTTGATCTGCCATTGATGGTTCAGGATAACACGGCAAGACATTCTACTGCCTTCACAGTATCTGTCGATGCTTTAAGTAACGCAACAACCGGAATATCCGCTTACGACAGATCTGTAA
>CAYSLK010000045.1:0-20711 GCA_964431885.1 uncultured Dehalococcoidia bacterium
CCATGTTTTTCCCGCATCAGTTGACTTATAGACTCCATCTGCTTGAGATGTCCAATGAAATCTTGGAACAGCAAGGCAAGACTCCCCCATACCTGCATAGAGAATATTTCTGTCAGAGTCTGAAATAGCTAAAGCGCCTACCGCGGATGTCTTAAAGTAACCGTCAGAGATATTCTCCCAGTATTCACCTCCATCCCAAGTTTTCCATACCCCTCCAGCAGATCCGAAATAAAAAACCAGTGGATCCACAGGATCGGCAGCCACAGATACTACCCTACCACCTCGGTGTGGTCCTATATTCCTCCACGTTAGAGTATCGCAATATTCTAACGGCACATTAACTTTACTCATTATAAAAGGCTCCCCGCACAATTTTTACATCGGATAATCATATCAAAATGGTATTCTCTCACAGGGTCTATCTCTATTCAACACGTAGAACGATTACAGGTAGTGCGACATCGTAAATCTACACGTTATTTTCAACCCCTACGGGCATTGGTGATAACTTGACGCCATGTATCAGCATTGCTACACTCGCTCCATCTTTAAGGAGGCTTATCACTATGATTATCGATGCCCACGGCCACGCTTTCCCGCCCATGGGAGGCCCTTCTGGATTCAAAAATGCTAAGGACCACATGCGATACATACAACATGGAATGATGTTTCATCACCAACCATTCCGCCGTATGGATGATGGATCTGAGTATGAAGGACCTAACCCGCTTTACGACGGAATAGATATGACGTTGGACGGCTTAACTAATGTCAACTTCCGAGGCGGCGGTTTTGGACGATTCGCTTGGACAATAGATGAAATCGATTACAGTATTCAATACTTGCCTCCCACACTAAGTGACCTTAATGCCCCTCCTGAATTGATGATAGCTCAAATGGATTTCATAGGAGTCGACAAGGCGGTTCTCCATAACGGCCATTCTTATGGACGTCTAAACGAATATCTAGCAGACTGTGTGAAAAGATTCCCGGAACGTTTCAAGGCCCTGGCGCTAATTGATGAATGGAAGGCTGACGATCCTAATGAATTACAAACTTTAAACCATGCTATACAAAACCTAGGACTGCATGCGCTTTGGTTTCAATCAGGAAACCTTCGTATTCATAAACGTGCGGAGACGGTAGATAATCCTATATTCTATCCATTCTGGGACCAAGTAAGGGAATTAGGTATACCCGTATTTTGGTTTGTAACTCCCAGCATTCCTGGTAAAGAGCCTTATTTAGAAGAACTCAGGGCTTTCCATAGATGGAATGAACGTTACCAAGATATTCCTGTAATGTTTACTCATGGAATACCACTATTTAGATTTATGGATGGAGACAAAATATCTATACCTGAAGAAGTATGGAAAATATTGGAGGCTCCCAACCTATTAATAGAACTACTAATCCCTATATTCCAGGGGGCCATTTGGGAATACCCGTACGTGGAATGTCAACCCATTATAGAAGAATATCTCGAACGTTTCGGTGCGGATAAACTAGCTTGGGGCTCCGATATGCCCAATGTAGAACGGAACTGTACATACAAGCAGTGTCTCGACTATCTAAAGCTCTCTTGCGGATTTATTTCGCAGGCCGACATGGACAAGATATGCGGTGATAACGTGGCCAAACTGATGAAATGGTGATTGCACTTCTCCATTATTTTTATACACATTCAAATTATTGATATGATTATTGATTCCCACACACATATCTTGCCACCACACGTTGCTCAACATAGAGAACAATACTTGAAACGTGACAACACTTTTCGAGAACTTTATGAAAACCCGAAAGCGAGAATGATAAACGCCGAAGACTTGATCGCTAATATGGATCGTGATGGCGTAGAAAAATCTATAGTGCTAGGAATTGGTGCATCCGATCCGATTCTAGGACTGGAAATAAACGATTACATTATTGAATCGGTTAACTTATACCCACAAAGACTCATTGGCTTTGCAGATATAAACCCGTCATGGGGAACCGCAGCGTTACAAGAAATAGAACGCTGCGCAAAAGCTGGCCTACGAGGGATTGGTGAATTGCATCCTGACACACAAGGATTCGATATTGGAGATTTATATACAATGTCTCCGATCATGGACATGGTGAAAGAGAAGAACTTAATAGTGACCACACATTCTTCAGAACCAGTAGGTCACTTTTACCAAGGAAAGGGAAAGATTAATCCAGAAAAATTGTGGCGTTTCATACTCAACTTCCCCGACACAACTATTATCTGCGCCCACTGGGGAGGAGGCTTGCCCTTTTATACGCTCATGCCAGAAGTAGCTAGATCGATCAACAACGTCTACTTTGACACTGCTGCATCTCCCTTACTATACTCCTCCAATATATTCAATGTAGGCATCTCACTACTTGGTAAATGTAAGATTTTACTAGGAAGTGATTATCCCCTAGTTCGACCAAAAACTTTGATCGCAGAAATGGAAGAATCGAAGATTTCTATCGAGTCACACGCTGCCATTACATTTGATAATGCGTCCACCATACTAAGAAATCAATTTAGTTAGCCTCTTTGAGTTTTGGTTTGAATATACCATATGCACTTGTGTAACCATGTAAGTACGTATAGCCAGACACCGGTCCGATTTCTCCGTTACAAAAGAACCCGGCTAAAGGAATATCTCCAACCAAATCTTTAAACATAAGAGTGTCATGGTTTGGCTTACCGTAAAGATAATAACCTCTTCCCAAACATTGAAACAGCAAAGCTGATGACGCTGATTCCCTTAGACCATTTTTTTTATAATGAGTTAGCATGCTCCTTAGATCTTTAGAGGAGGTGTCGGCATCTCTTAAATGGAATTGGACAGTTTGTCCCTCCTTAAGTAATTCGCTGATCTTCAGTGTGCCTGTCCGAGGATCTATTTCTACTATGTTCCTAATCAGGAAGTCACCCAATTGAGGATCATTTCTCAGTTCATCCATCACTATGCCAAGAAATAAGGAATGTTGTATTAGTTCCTTGTCACGATCACTTAACATTGTGAAAATTTCTTTCAGTGCTTCAAACGGTGTCTGTTCGTTTAACTCTATAAGTTCGTTGCCCTCACATTTTGTGACTTGCATAACCTTTCCTATAGGACGACATCCTTGAGAAACAATTGTGTCTAATACCACATTTCCATGTAAGGCTAATCCTATGGCACCTGATCTGTGAATGTTACTGTTTACATATAAAGCATTTTCGGCGTACGAACGACCTCCACTAGCCAAACCTCCAACTTTAGTACTATGGGGAAATGCGAAATCCAAACCCATAAGAAGTTTCTCCACTTGTATACTGAATGGGTCCGCTAATATCACAAAGTCAGGACGCTTTTCAGAACGAATACCGATTAAATTTTCCCAATTATTTGGAGGGTCATCTCCATCAGGAATATCGTTGTTCTCAATATGAAACGATGTCAATTCCACACCTGGTAAAGAGCCAGCAATCATCGCGAATCCAGGCTTGTACTCTATTTCTCGTCCGGCTCCCATCACACTAGTTCCGGAGCACCCAAATATAATACAATCACCCAATTCAAACCGTATCATTTGCGGTATCAATTCATATCCCTGATCGTAATGAGAGGAAGGGAAAATCATCACCAGATCTGGCTTCAATCCACCTAACTCACTAGTGACTCTAAAACAAGATTCAGATATGGCTTCCCTAAGATTATTACTTTCTGAAACAGCGGATGCCCATTTCATTTCAATCAATCCTATCGCATAAACCAGTGTGAATCACGCAGTGTCATATCAAACAATGTTCTTAGGATTAATACGTATGCCTCATTTCACTTATCGTACTATCTGGCCAAATAATAACGCTGAGTAAACACTATAGTACTTAACACGGCTTGTAGAAATTCTTCCTTATGACCTATATTACTATAAAGTGCTTTCAATTGTATTTACCTAGGTAAAACGTTAAATCATCTCAGAACAACTATTTCGCTAACCCTTTTCGATAAGTGTATGAAAGAACGGTGAGGAATGGAAAAGTGTCTGCGGTTATTTTTAGGTATAGGGATGCCATCACAGGCGAAAATACTCCTTTCTAACATCGACAAAGCGTTTTCTAAATCTGACATACCCCACTTAAAGCCGATAAGATCCGAAAATCTACATATAACATTAAAATACCTTGGTAACACCAATTCACAATTAATCGAAAAAGTAATAACGGCCACAAAAAAAGTGGTCGTTATATCTACTCCCTTTAATTTAGAAATTGGTCAGCCCAAAAAATTCCCTAACTCGCGCAATCCTCGGATAATATATGCGGATATTAATGGAGATCTTAAAGAATTGAAGACATTACAGTATCGACTCGATCAGACTTTACTAGATCTCGGGTATCCCTTAGACAAACGAGAATACAATCCTCATCTTACGTTAGCTAGACTCAAAACGAAAAGCTTATCATCCGTCGATTTAGGTGAATTATTGGATTCATTATCTAATCAACTTAAAAACAAAATCAACATAGAAATTAGTGAAATATCTTTATTTGAGAGTACACTTCAGCCTCAAGGGTCCATTTATAATAGTATAGCTTCAATTAAGTTCGGTCTAATCACCAAATCATGATCTCGTATCCTTCAGGGCTGTTAAATTATCGATAACGATGATATACTTGGAGCGCCTATATACCCGGGGCGAATCAGGAGGAAAACAGTGGACGAGAACAGCTGGCCAGAATGTCGTAGTTGCCAAAAAGGTAGCCTTCTACCCCTCTCTGACTTTGGTAGCCAAGGCGCCCCTATCCATTACAAGGCCTGGGTTTGTAGTAGCCCTGATTGCGGTTTCAATCTCAAAATACGCAACGGGGATGTATATGTGAACGAGCCAATTCAAAGTGGTGCATCTCACACGCCTCGTATGAGATGATATCGGCGGATCCTACGTTAAATATTTGATGAAGAATCGGTAGAAGTGATGGCGTGTGCTGGTATTCTCCGGCATGTACTCCAAATTCCTTGCGAACGATTTCCCCAATACTCACTAAAACCTTTGCTTTTAATACTGCGACACATTGATGAAATAGAGAGAACACGGCAAAGTCTAGGCCATGACAACGATCGTTTCAATCCGTCTCTAGGGTCCAGATATGAAACCTGAAGATACGAGACATATCGTCAGAAAAGTGGGGGTTACCCTAGTTATATTGGGCTTCCTCCTACTGATAGGTGTAGTCTCCTTTCACCTTTTTGGTTTCTATAATTACACTCGTCTCGATAAACTCAATGCTTTCTACAATTCTCCTCTTTCATTACCCGATGAATTAGAGGGAATAAACACTACAAAAGACAAATGGAGACCGATAGATACCTCTCAATACGTTAGATTGACTACATCGTCAGCCATTAAAAATAATCACAATGCCTCATTGGAGTCAAGCAACCAAAGTTTCGCCTTCGATTTATCAAATTATGAATCTACTTATCCTGGGTTCCTCACCCATCCTAAATATTGGGGCCAACCATTCTGGGCCGGTACAGATGCTTTTGTATACGACAAAGTCGCAGACCAAGACATTGTTACGGGATTTATTAGCCCCTCAACTACCACAATTACTGAAGATGATAGAATTTATGATCGGGGTTTGCACCTACAAATACCCCTAATTAATTTAACATCTCCTATTGAAGAGTTAAGGGTTAAGAATCTTGGTACTAGCAAATCTTATGAAACACCAAAACATATGGTAGGACATATAGTAAACAGTTCCCTGCCTGGTCAGTTAGGGAATGGTTGGTTTTTTGGCCATCTGGAGAGCCCAATAAGAGGGGAAGGTAACGTATTCAAAGATCTCCCCCAGCTTGCCAATCACCTCACTGACGGAGATCCTGTTTATATTATTGTCCAAACTGAAACATCAGAATATCTCTATCAAGCAATCTCATCAAAAGTCATACATGAAAGTGAATTGGAACTGTATGACACCAACGACGCTAGAATCACTCTGGTGACTTGTTCCAATAGACCATACTATGACTACCGTCAACTAATAACAGCTAAATTGATTGGTATTAAGCAATAATTAAGGATAACCTGTGTTCAGACTATCGAAAACTCGTCCTACAGATTTGGAAAGAACAAACCAAGCACTCCTGAAAACCCGACGTTCTTGGTTCAGTAACGTTGTACAAATATTTAACTCCTCCACCTTTGATGAGGAATTATGTGATCATCTTGAAGAAGTGCTTATATCCTCAGATGTTAGTGTCTCGACTACACAAAAACTCCTCGCACAACTACGAAGCCTTATAGATCAGGATAAAAGGAATAGCTCCGCCGATGCTTTGGAGTTACTGAGGCAAGAGATGAAAAAGATACTGGATATCAGGCCGGACGTTAATCCGTCAGTAATAGGAAATGCGATCCCTTCCGTCTTCTTGATGGTTGGTACAAACGGAGTCGGAAAGACGACCAGCGTTGCTAAACTTGCAAAACTTTTCAAAGATGATGGGAAGTCTGTTCTTATAGGAGCCGCCGACACATTCAGAGCAGCCGCTATCGAACAACTGAAGATCTGGGGTGACATGTTAAAACTAGACGTTATTGCACACAAACACGGTTCTGATCCCGGAGCTGTTGCTTTTGATACGTATCAAGCAGCTATTGCGAGAAAAGCGGATGTAGTAATTATAGACACAGCAGGACGTCTTCATACAACATCGAACTTGATGGAAGAATTAGGAAAAATCAAACGTGTCCTTACGTTGAAAGGATCAACTACCCCGACTACACTGCTTACATTAGACGCTACGATCGGTCAGAATGGTTTGTACCAGTCCAAGGCCTTTGTAGAGACAGTTAAATGTGATGGTGTTTTTCTCGCTAAAATGGACGGGTCAGCGAAGGGTGGGATAGCCTTATCAATAGCGGACGACTTAAATCTCCCAGTACTATACGTGGGTACCGGAGAAAAGTCGGAAGATATTGCTGTCTTCGATCCTGACATCTTTGTCGATAGCCTTTTATCAAATAAAACATAGATGTTCCATAATTGATTGGCAAACTTATCGAATATGGAACACTCCTATTCGATGGAACGAACAATGACTGATATCTAGAATTTAATAAAGTTACCTTCTTATACATTACCCGGTACTTCAATTTCAATAGAGTATTTCTTTTTTGTAAGTACTTTCTAATACAACCAACATCGTAGAGTGTATATAATAGTAAAATGCTTGAATCTATCTACTGGATATTCGCCATAGAAGTGATAGGGCTTGCCGCTTTTCCACTGGCTTTTGCCCTTTTCCCTAAGTTAACCGATCGAGGATACACCACTAGCAAAATCTTGGGGATCATTATAATCGGTTACATATCTTGGATTCTAAGCGTGCTACACATTTTGCCTAGTGTACGGGTTTCTCTGATCATCTTAGTACTTATAATGGCAAGCCTCTCCATTTGGTACATATTAAGAAATAAAAAAGAATTCCTAAATTTCTTTGTGTCTCAATATAAAGTTATCATACTGTCAGAAATTCTATTTTTGCTTGTAATTACAGCTTGGACGGTTTACAGATCGTATGACCCGTCTATAAATCATACCGAGCAGCCGATGGACTTCGCTTTTCTGAACGCCTCAATTCAATCTTACATAGGTTTCCCAGAAGATCCGTGGTTAGAAGGACACGCCATAAGTTACTATTATTTTGGATATTGGATGATGGGCGTTATAAGTGAAATGACCGGTATAGCATCCAACATTTCCTACAATCTATCCCTTTCTCTTATTCCCGCACTCCTTGCTACGGGTGTGTTCGGTTTAGTTTACAACTTAACTAGCTCCAATAAGAATTTTAAACAAATCTCCATAATTGCCGGTCTAATAGTCACTTTACTGATCTCGGTCTCAGGAAATTTAGAAGGCATATTAGAATTAATGCGAACGAACGGCATAGGGTCTTTCAACTACTGGAATTGGATACACATTAAGGGAATGGAGATTCCCATCGGTGACGCCACACATGGATGGCTGCCCCAAGAATTCTGGTGGTGGTTCAGAGCAAGTAGAGTTATCAATAGTTTTGAAGGGTTGGAAGCCATAGATTTTACCATACAGGAATTCCCATTCTTCAGTTTTCTACTAGGAGATCTCCATCCTCATTTGATGTCGCTACCATTCGTCATTCTATTCATTTCATTATGTTGGCATTGGTTCCTATCAACCCCCCAACCACCCAACATTCTGAAAAAGAAGCAGGCTATCCTCGTATTATTAATGGGATTGTTATTGGGTGGCCTTGCCTTCACTAATCTCTGGGATCTCCCAACATTTTGGACACTGTTCTTGGTGTTGGCTGCTGTAAAATCATATCAGTTTAGTGATGGAAGGATGCGCACAATACTCAGACAGGCTGTCCCTGTAAGTCTAGCTGTATTAGGAATTGCAATCTTACTCTATCTGCCATATTTTCTCACATTTAGAGGAAGCGTTTCAGGAATTCTTCCAGTTACTGTGGCTACACGACCGGTCCATACTTTCATAGTATGGGGATTATTTATGATCACAATTACGCCATTCTTGATAGGAGTATTCTGCGAAACAAGGTTGCGAAGCGACTGGCGTCGCACGTCTATGCTTGGACTAACGATAGGCTTCACACCATATATAATTTGGGCTCTACTTTACTTAACCATTAACTCAGGAAGCATGACAGATATATTAATGAGATTATTACTGATTTCCCCCTTTGCATTACTGCTAAGCATAGCAGTTTTCAATGTGTTCTGGCTTGCTAAGGAAGAAGCTTCTGAGTCTAAACTATTTGCCGTTATATTATCAGGCCTAGGTATTCTATTAATCATGGGATCAGACTTATTATTCATCAGAGATTCCTTTAACACAAGAATGAACACCGTTTTTAAACTATATTTTCAAGCCTGGATACTCCTTGCGATCGCCTCCGGGTTCGCTTTATATTACTGGAAATCTATTAGAGACTCGGCGAGTGGATGGAAACTCTCACTCGCTAATATTTGGGCCGTGGTTTTTGTTGCTGTCTTTGTAGCATCTCTTTATTACGCTCCTGCTGCAGTCGTCGCTAAATCAGAAGGGTTTTCAAATGACCCTACTTTAGATGGGTTAGATTTCCTGAAAGAAAGATCTCACGCGGAATACGAAGCTATCACTTTTCTGAAAGGCAAGGCAAGTAGCGAATCCACTTTGGTCGAAGCGGTCGGAGAATGGTTCGACTACGGATTGATATCCAGGAGTACAGGTATTCCCTCAGTATTCAATTGGCATGGTCACCAACTGCAATGGCGTGGAGAGTCGGAAAGTTTTAAGATAAGGCAATTTGATATCACTCGTATATATGAAACATTAGACATAGAAGAAGCGAAGATAATTCTATCCAAATATAATATAAACTACGTATATATAGGGCCTAGAGAAAGAGAAATTTATGATGTATCGGGCTTTAAGAAATTTCCTGCCTTTATGGATGAGATTTTTAACAGAAGTGGGGTCAAAATTTATGAAAGTAACCGATGATTTCACCGTGGAAATAGTAGGACATATGGCTTTTATGCCCCGCTGAGAAAGATTGATGGAATTTAGGCAAAATTTAACTAATCTGAAAACTGTAAAAATAAAGGACTCGGTTGTTAAATTATGGGAGCAGGGTAAATCTCACCCTACTTATGACTTTAACGCTTCGTCAAATGAACCTATTCGGTTATGGGAATATATATCCTATGTGTTATTGATAGGTTTAGCCCTTGGGATGCGCCTTTGGGATTTAGGATCTAGGGCTTACCATCATGATGAAAGCCTACATGCATACTTTTCGTGGGAACTATACTCGGGCCAAGGATTACAACATAATCCCATGTTACACGGACCATTCCAATTCGAAGCAAATGCGGCATTATTCTTCGTCTTCGGAGATAACGACTACACGGCAAGATTGCTTTACGTGATCATGGGTGTAGTTCTTGTTGTAATGCCACTGCTTTTTCGTAATCGCCTAGGGAATATCGGTGCTATAATAACTTCCATCCTCATTACGGTTTCCCCTGCTATGTTGTATTTCAGTCGCTTCGCTCGTAACGATATCATTATGGCGGTGTGGACTCTAGGTTTGGTAACCTGTTTGTGGCGCTATATAGATGAGGGGAAAAACAGGTATCTTTATATTGCCGCCGCTTTATTGGCTCTGTCATTTTCCACAAAAGAAACATCATATCTGACCACAGGATTGCTTGGTTTATTCCTTATTTTGATAAATATCCAGCGAAACTGGACCATAGTGATAGACAACGTACATGTTCAGGGCATGTCACCACCAAAAGCTTTTGGCCATCTTATCAAGAAGATATGGCCAAAAGTACGTCAGGGAATTCAATTAAAATCTGTATCAAGAGAAACTTCATTTTTATTGTTACTTATCACATTAACTCTACCTCAATGGTCTGCTTTATTCAGTATTCTTCAGAACACTCCCCTTTTTGATTGGACTAATATCACGCTGGCAAATCCTGAAACAATAAGTCCTATTGGCTCACCAACTGGTATAGGAATCCTTTTGGCAGCCATATTGGTCATCGGTCTTCTCGGTTTGTCCGCATATATTGGGTATCTATGGAATTGGTCTGTATGGTGGCGCAGCTCTATTATCTTTTACTTGATTTGGCTGTTACTTTACACTACATTATTCTCCCATATGGCCGGTGCAGGATCCGGTGTATGGCAAGGTTTGGCCTATTGGATTGTTCAGCAAGGTGAAGCTCGTGGTGAGCAACCCTTGTACTATTATGTGATACTCACGTCAATATACGAATACCTACCATTATTGATCGGAGCAATTGCATGCATTTATTACATGAAAAAACGAAGTTGTCCATTCAGTTATTTCCTACTTTATTGGTGCATAGGAACGTTCATTCTATACACAATTGCCAGTGAAAAGATGCCTTGGCTACTGGTCGGTATTACCTTACCCTTTATAGTAATTACAGGAAAATTCCTTGGCGACATCATTCAAGAAATTCGGGTAAGACACTTAATTGGAGGTGGATCCGCAATAATTATCCTTGGTGTACCTATATTCCTGTTACTTGCATGGAAACTAGCCTTCTTCGAGTTCGATATATCTAATGGAATCGATTTATTAATTCTTATATTGCTGATTTTATCAATTTTGGCTATTATTGGTTTAGCGTACTATTATGTTATTAGCGCTGGCCCTGCTAATTTACTGTATTTGTCTGTAATTTCCGTTGCCCTAATACTCCTACTATTGAGCATACGAACTAGCATAACTGCTAGCTTCAAAAATGGTGATGTTCCTGTAGAAATGATTATATATACCCAGACTTCTCCCGACGTACCAAATATGGCTGAGAACATAGAAAATATAGCGAAGGATATGAAATTAGGAAACCATCTATCACTTAATATAGACCAAACCAGCGGTTTTACCTGGCCCTGGGCTTGGTATTTGAGGGATTACCCCAATGTTGTTTATCCTTCATACGACGATACTCCTCTTGAACAAGTGCCCAGTGTGCCTCTAATTGTAATACATTATAAATTCTACGATGACGTCAAACATCTACTATCAGATAAGTATGAAGAAGGAATGCGAATTAAACACAGATGGTGGTTTCCTGAGGAAACATATCGAAATCTTACTTTGGGTAAATTTTTCGGGTCATTTTTAGACAGGGACTCCTGGCGCACCGCAATGGATTATTTCTTAAATCGTGAGGGAGTGAGAAATCGGATCGGAAGTGAGGACGCTTACTTGTTTTGTGCTAAGGAACTACCCTGCGACTATTTCGTAGCCTTTGAGAATTCAAAATAATATTATGAATCTATCTGTCGACATAGTAATTCCGGTACTAAATGAAGAAGATACGTTAGCGCAGTGTATCCATAATCTAAACAACTTCTTCTCCTCACGATCAGATACTCACAAGATAAATATCTTAATAGCGGATAACGGTTCTGAGGACTCGACGCTTGATATAGCCATCAAACTTTCAAAACAATATCCTAACGTAAATTACATTCACTTAACTCAAAGAGGCCGTGGTCGAGCTCTAAAAGCTGCTTGGACGAAAAGCAGCGCAGACATTGTGAGTTACATGGACGTCGACCTATCTACTGATTTACAGTCGTTCCCTAAACTAATCGAAGCTATAGGTCTGGAAGGCTACGAATTAGCTATAGGATCTCGCCTGTTGAAAGACTCGATTGTCGTTAATCGTTCTCCAAAAAGAGAGTTTTTATCTAGAGGTTATAGCTTCTTATTCCGTATACTGTTCTTCACTGGTTTCAAAGACGCACAATGCGGCTTCAAAGCAATAAGTAGCAAAGTTATTCATGATATCATCCCACTCATAGAGGATAATGGTTGGTTTTTCGACACAGAGCTCCTCATACTATCCGAGAAAAACGGATATAAAATCAAGGAAATTCCGGTAATTTGGACCGATGACCCAGATACCCGTGTAAAGATATTTAAAACAGCTTACGAAGACTTAAAGGGTTTGTTAAGATTGCGATTTTGGGGATTAAATAAGGTCTCACGAATATTATCCTCCAAACTGAAAGAGTAGTCCAATTGACGGAACTCAAGTCTTTTTTATTTGAAGTTCTAGGTGGAGGTCAACGTATTTGAACGGTCCTTTGAAATTCTGGGGAGGGGTTGTTCTAACCCTAATCCTGGTTGCCCTATTTATTTTAACCGTAGATATCCACCGAATGGTTGATGCGCTGGTGAAAGCTAATTATTGGTTTTTATTGCCAGGCATCGCCTTATATATTATTGCCGTTCTTTTCCGCACTTTACGCTGGCAACTTCTACTTCATCACATTAAACCAATAAGTATTTGGCGATTATTCCCCGTAGTAGTTGTAGGCTACATGGCTAACAATATTTTGCCTATGCGTTTAGGAGAATTGGTGAGAAGTTATCATATAGGTGCACGGGAAAATGTTAGCAAAACTTCTGCCCTCACCAGCATTTTCATCGAACGCATACTTGACGCATTGACATTACTTTTTTTTATCGCCGTTTCGTCCATTTTAATTCCTTTGGGGGAACTGGCGAACGCATTTGGAGAAAAATCAGGTGTTGCATCATGGCTACTCGTTGCAGTATTCACACTGCCTTTTTTAATAACATTCGCATTGCTAACCATCTGTTCATATTCATTTACAAGCACCGGTAGTTTATCGTCTATAATAACAAAATACCTTCCGGTGAAATTCAAGTCTACCGCAATAAAACTAATGGAAAACTTTGTACAAGGAATCATACCATTAAGAAGTCCTAAAATCCTAGGTTTACTGTTCCTCATATCGTTACCTGTGTGGCTTTTTGAAGTAGGTCTTTTTGTATTAGTTGGATACTCATTTGATCTAATCACCACCTACGAAAACATAGGTAATCTAATTATTGTGATGATGCTTGTCACTGCAACCGCTAACATAGGAAGCTCTGTTCCTGCAGCTCCTGGCGGAATCGGTTTATTTGAAATTGTTGCTAGAGAGACTTTGGTACTTTTGCCGCTAGCTGTTATCGACAGATCAGTAGCAGCTGGATTTGTCACCGTAGTTCACGCCTCCTTGCTAGTACCAATGATAATTCTTGGACAAATCTTCCTCTGGAAGGAACATTTATCTATTCGCAAGCTCGTAAGAACCTGATCAAACTGAGAGTCTTTTAAATATGAACTCAATGATGGAGGGGAGGTAACAGTTTTGAAAATTGCTATTATCGGGGCCGGGGCAGCAGGTTTGACTGCCGCATACGAACTAGGTAAACACGGACATCAGGCTATAGTTTACGAGCAAGCACCATTTATTGGAGGACAGGCATCCACCTTTGATGTAGGAGGAGAACGTTTAGAAAGAGGTTATCATCACTGGTTTACTAATGACACCGACATAATAAACCTAGTGAAAGAGATAGGTTTAGGCCATCAAATCAGATGGATCGATTCCACAGTGGGTACTTTTCATGATGGTAAGATATACAATTTCGTAACCCCTCTAGACTTGCTCAAATTCACACCTTTAAACCTGATTAATCGTATAAGACTTGGCCTAGTAACTCTCTACCTACAAAAACGTTCAAACTGGCGGTCTTTAGAAGGTATAACAGCGTCTAAATGGCTCAGGAAATATGCCGGCAAACAAGCCTACGATAATTTTTGGGGCCCAATGCTACGTGGAAAATTCGGAAACGAATACTACAACCAGGTCACACTCGCATGGATCTGGAGCAAAATCCAAACAAGAGTTGCCTCAAGAAGTAAAGGCATGATTAAAGAAAAGCTTGGATATCCGATTGGTAGCTTCGGAGAGGTATTCGACGTTTTGGCGAGGCTAATAGAAGAAAATAACGGTGCAGTTCATCTCAAATCAGCAGTTAGTCGTATTATAGTTGAAAATGATAATTTCGTTGGACTGGAAGTTTCGCCCCTAGAAAAAGAGACATTTGTCGAATCATTCGATGCCGTGGTAGCTACCACTCCTTCCTACATTTTTCCAAACCTTGTTCCGACATTGCCGAAAAGTTACCTCAAGAAATTGAACGACGTCAATTATCTTGCAGCAGTTCTGATAGTTCTCGTTCTCGACCGTCCACTATCTCATGTATACTGGTTAAACGTAGCAGATGACTCCATCCCTTTTGTGGCTGTTATTGAACACACAAATCTTATTAGTGCCGATCATTATGGAGGGCATAGCATCGTCTATTTATCCAATTATCTCTCCTCTGACAGCCCTCTCTATAACCTCAGTCAAGAGGAACTTCTTAGAGAATATTTACCACACCTACGCAAAATTAATATAGATTTCAATGAATCTTGGATCCTAACTAGCTATCATCACCGAGTAAGGGCTGCTCAACCAGTTATACCAGTTAATTATTCAGCAAAAATACCCGACCATAGAACTCCTTTTAAAGGAATATATTTGGCAAATACTACACAAATATATCCTGAGGATAGAGGGACGAATTATAGCGTTAAGATGGGTAAACAAGTTGCTGAAATGGTCATGAGAGATTACGATTCATCGAATTAGTTCAACCATATATATATGTCAGAGTGCTAACCATTATGGTGTAAGTAGATCGTTGTTGTAGTCAATTCTTTATGCTATTATTGTGACACATTACGAAGGACCGGGAGGGCTGGCGTGACCACCCAGGATCAAGATATAAGGGATATTACGAGGAGAGCTATTGCCTCCCAAACTCGGTCTACACCGAACACTCTTTCATCCCTACTTGCTGTACAAGATGAATTGGGATATATTCCCACCGTGGCTGTGGAGGAAGTGGCTTTGGCGATGGATACCAGTATAAATGATGTATGGGGAGTAGCATCTTTTTACACAAATTTTAGATTCCAACCTCCAGGCGAATATACAGTAGAAGTTTGCTGGGGACCCACGTGTCACCTAGAGGGTTCTTCGCATATATTGAAAGCTCTTCTTGATGACCTAGGACTTTCTGGAGAGGGAGATACCGAAGATAAACAGATAACCCTTAAATATAATACTTGTTTGGGGGCATGTGCTCAGGCGCCCGTGATCAGCGTGGATCATCAACTTATAGGAAGGTCTACCGTAGCTTCGGCAAGATCTGAAATTTCCCGTCTACGTGAGTCTGAGCATTGATCCAGTTACGTAATGATCAGGAAAGTCTATCCTCCACACATTCACTAATATAATTAGAATGAAGCATGCTCGTATACGATAAATTAAAGACGAAAGCAGATGAACATTGGTTTAATCTTACCTATGGTAGTAAGCCTTGGATAAGAGTGGGGACTGCCATGTGCGGCAGCGCATCGGGCTCTTCCAAAGTAGTGGATGCCATTCAATCTTACGTAGCCAAACACAATATCGAAGTAAATGTCGATGAAGTGGGATGTTTAGGTATATGCTACGCAGAACCTCTGATGGATATTATGTTACCAGGCGAATCTCGCCTTTTCTTACAAAATGTCGATGCTGGAGATGTACCGAAGTTATTGGAATCCTATGTTCTGAACAATCAGGTACCAAAGCAAAACGTCCTAGGATATATGGGTGAAAAACCAATCCCTGGTGTTCCTGATATCAACATCCTGCCAGGTATGAAATTCCAACAACGTATAGCTCTACGTAACGCAGGACATATTGCACCAAGAGATGCTTACCAATACATAGCAAACGGTGGCTATCAAGGTCTGAACAAAAGTCTCTTTGCAATGAAACCCGAAGACGTAATTAAAGAGGTGATTGATTCGGGTCTCAGAGGACGTGGAGGGGCCGCCTTCCCTACAGGAGTAAAGTGGAGTTTCATGGTGCGATCGCCCGGTCCACCTAAATTCATCCTCTGTAATTGTGAAGAAGGAGACCCAGGGGCATATAACGATAAAGGCATTTTAGAAAGTGATCCATACACTTTACTAGAAGGAATGACTATAGCAGGATATGCTACCGGTGCTACGAAAGGTTTCGTATTTATACGGCACGGTCATGACGGTCCTATCGATAGGACCGAAAACGCTATAAGAAAAGCATATAGCTTAGGTCTTTTGGGGAAGAACATCTTAGGATCAGACTTCGATTTCGACATCGAAGTAGCTCTGACCGGAGAGTCGTACGTATCGGGAGAGGAAACAGCTTTGATGGATTCCGTAGAAGGCAAACGTGCTATGCCTAGACCCCGACCTCCCTTTCCGGCAGCGTCGGGAGTTTGGGGCAAACCTAGTACAATCAACAATGTCAAAAGTTTGTCTTATACACCTGAGATAATATCAAAAGGGGCAGCTTGGTTCTCCTCCATAGGTGTTAATAAAAGCACCGGAACCGCTATCGTATGTCTTAACGGCAAGATAAAATACCCAGGACTGTACGAGATACCCATGGGTCTTACTCTAGGCCAAGTTATAAACGACATTGGTGGTGGAGTGCCCAATGGTAAAAAATTAAAACTTCTACAAACCGGGGGCCCTCTGGGAGGTGTGCTGAGCTCATCCAGTATGGATATTCACATAGATTTCGATGAGATGAGGGACGCCGGCGCTATATTTGGTTCTGGCGGACTCATAGTAGCCGACGAAGACACCTGTGCCGTAGATCTTACAAGAGTTTTAGTAGCCTTCTGTCAGTATGAATCATGTGGTAAATGCTTTCCATGTCGTCTAGGTATGGAGCATTTGCTTGAGATTATAGAAAGAATAGCCAAATTCCAGAGTAAACCCGAAGATCTCGAATTAATGAGAAGCATAGGTAAAACTATGGAGGCGGGTTCACTATGTGGTCACGGCCAATTAGGATTTGGCCCCATTCGGTCAGCTTTCCAGCACTTCGAAGAAGACTTTAAAATGCATATGGAGGAGAAACAGTGTCCAACCGGGAGTTGTCTAGGACCTATGATATCGCCTAAAAACACCCGTCCTTTCGCATTAGATTTTACCCCTTCTGGAGCTATACATGGTAGATAAAATCACCATCACTATTGACGGAATTGAAGTTGAAACAAATCCCGGGAATAATGTTCTACAAGCTGCCCTGGACGCTGGGATATATCTGCCATATCTCTGTTACTACCCGGGCATGAAATCGTATGGAGCCTGTCGGATGTGTCTAATACAGGCGGAAACAAAGACTCCCGACGGTGGTTACAGACCTATGCCCGGAACCCCTGCATCCTGCACGACACCAGTTGCGGATGGAATGAAGGTCTATACCAACAATTCAAATATCGGTGATATGCGTAAAGGCATAATGGAACTTCTATTATCCGAACATCCACATGGTTGCTTAACATGTCATCGCATTGATCTCTGTGGGCCGACTGATATATGCCTCAGGCATGTTTCTGTAAACGATAGGTGTGTTACTTGCCCTAAAAACGAAAGATGTGAATTAAAGCACACCGTACGTCATCTAGAAATGGATAAGGAAACACCCTTAACTTAAAACAATAGCCATCTGCCACAAAATGTAGCCGACCCATTCTGGGAGATGGATTTGAATTTATGTATAGTGTGTGCTCGCTGCGTTAGAGTATGCGATGAAATTCGAGGAGATGATGCACTATCGCTAAATGACCGCTCTGGAAAAGGTCTTATAGGAACCTCTAATGGTGTTTCTTTACTGGAGTCTGGTTGCGAATTCTGTGGGGCTTGTATCGATGTTTGTCCCACAGGCGCTTTAATGGAGCGAAAACATAAATGGGCGAAAGCAACCAAGACCGTTTCATCCATATGCCCTCATTGCCCTGTAGGATGCAGGATTAATTTAGAAGTTGATAAACGCAACCAGGTTATAAGGCCAACCGCTGACATCCATGCTCCGGCTAATCGAGGCCAAGTATGCTTCAAAGGTAAATTTGGTTTAGACTTTGTAAATAGTCGCAAACAACTTCTTAAGCCTCTGATAAAACGGAATGGGATTCAATTCGAGACCACCTGGCAAGAAGCTTTAGATATAGCAGCTGGACAGATGCCTGACCATAAAGGAAATCAATTCGCACTCATTACATCTCCTAGAGGTACAAACGAAGATAACTACGTAGCTCAAAAATTCGCCCGCACGGTTATGGATAGTAACAATATCGATGTGTCATCAAATATACGTCCTGAGCTTACAGAGACTTTAGTTGACCTCCTTGGTTTCCCGGCAGCCACCAACCCAATATGGGATCTGGAAAAATCCAATAGCTTTTTAGTTTTATCAAGTAATGTAACAGAAGAACAAAATGTAATTGCTGTACCGTTAAAGAAAGCACTAAAGGAAGGCGCATCTTTAATCGTTATTGATCAAAGAGAAACTGAGTTGACCAGGTTCGCAGACATCTGGCTTCGCCCTATCCCAAACACCGAATCACTACTCATAGGGGGGATGCTACGAGTCATATTGGACGAGTCTCTGGATGATCACGAATATCTCAATGAATTTTGTGTCAATTTAGATGAACTAAAAAAGAGTTTGTGGTCCTTCGATCTTGTAAAAATTGAACGTGCTACAGGCGTACCGCTCAACCAAATACAAAAAGCTGCACGTATCATCTCTCAACAAGGACCATCTTCAATTTTGTATGCTCTTGAGACTATTGACAATGATTTCAAACGATCATGTATCGAGGCCTTAGTCAATCTAGCCTTAGTGACGGGAAATATCGGCAAGCCATTTAGTGGTTTATTCCCACTGTTTACTGGAACTAATGAACAGGGAGCAAAAGATGTAGGTTGCTCTCCTCATTATTTACCCGGCTATAATATACTCGGCAATGAAACAAAACGAAAATTCTTCGAAGGGCTTTGGGAGACAGAAATTCCTACTGAAGCCGGATTATCTCTCAAAGAGATGACTCAAGCAATACACGACAAACGTATAAAGGCCCTTCAAATTATTGGTGATAGTCCTAACTTTACCAACGGTGAGCTTAATGACTTTAAGAATGCTCTCCCTAAGTTAGAGCTGCTAATAGTTCACTCTAGCTTTTCGAATTCGATAACGGAAATGGCTGATGTAGTCTTTCCGTCAGCAACATTCGCTCAAAAAGAGGGGACATACACCAATATAGAGCGAAGAGTCCAGACGCTAAATCCAGCAATAGGTTTCAAACAAGAAGAAGATGAGGACTGGCGTATACTTGCCCAAATCGCTAAAAGGATGGACGGAAGCGGATTCGAATACCATAACGCCGAATCAATTTTTAATGAAATTTCTAAGGCCGTTGCTATTTATGGAGGGATAACATACAAAAGACTAAGATCATCCGACGGACTGCAATGGCCCTGCCAGGCAATAGACATGATGGACACCGCTCGTCTATATGCAGGAAATTTTAAGACTCCAAAGGCGGTTCTCAGTCCTATGGTAATCACCGAACCTCCCAAACACAAAAACGACGAATTTCCACTACTTCTAGCGCTAGGTCGAGTTCTTCATCAACCTAACCGTGAAACGGGCATACACTCTGTGAACGGACGTTATGAAATTTCTAGAAATGACATAATTGAAATACATGAAGAGGATGCCCTTAATTTAGGTGTTTCCAACGGTGATTTCGTTAATGTGATCTTTCCTCAAGGGCAAATTAAGGGAGTCATTCAAACTACATGTTCACAGAAAGGATTATTATCTGTGACAACTTTGTTCGGTCAGCTAATAATCGAGATTGAACAAAGTAAAGAACCAGACTTAATGCTTAGGCTACCTAGTCTGCCCATTGTCCCGGCTCGCATAGAGAAGCACAGCTTAACAGAAGCAGCTGACTGATGTGTGGACATCGAACAGTACCAACCTAATCTAAAAAGATAGAACATCCATGAGCTTAGGCTAGGAGGATAAATTCTTTGACAGGTCCAAGAAAAAGAAGAGTTGTTAAATTAGAGGAAAGTAGGATCCTTAAAAGAAAGGATATTACTCCCGATATATGGCTGATATGGATTGAAAAACCCGAAGGCTACGCATTCAAACCGGGGCAGTATTGTACCATTGGAGTTGATGGTATTGAACGAGCTTACTCCATAGTATCGGCCCCTTATGAAGATTCCTTAGAGCTATTTATCGAACTTGTTCCAAAGGACGAGACCCGAATCCCGGCCGACACTAGCCTCAGCATCCGGAAGCAGTTTGCCGGCACCGTCCGTAATGGTGTCTGCACCCTCGTCGCCTTCGATAACGTCAGCTCCCT
>CAYSLK010000046.1:0-5315 GCA_964431885.1 uncultured Dehalococcoidia bacterium
CCTGGCTTGAGACGGACCTGCTCTCCAGCGTACCTGATCCCTTTACCAGTGTAGACGTTAGGTGGTCGAACTTTTCGTATTTGAGCTGCGAGATGCCCAACCGCCTGCTTATCAATTCCACTAACCGTTATTCGATTGTTACCTTCCACTGCTAGAGCTGCGTTGGGCAGTGGATCGATATCGACAGTGTGACTGAGCATGACACTTAACGTGATACCCTTGCCATTCTGTTGAACTCGATAACCTACACCAACTAATTCTAAAGATCTAGAAAAACCGTCGCTTACGCCTGAAACCATGTTAGCGACAAGACTTCTTGTTAATCCGTGAAGAGCTCTGTGATTAGGCTCATCAGAAGCTCTATTTACTTGCACTAAGTTCTCACCTTTCGATATTTCGAGGGCAGCAGTATCGTAAGACTGAGTCAAGGTTCCCTTCGGGCCTTTGACTGTTACTAAACTGTCATCTATCTTTACCTCTACACCCTTGGGTAGAGCAATAGGTTTCTTTCCTATCCTGGACATAAGTTACTCCTTACCAGACATAGCACAACAGCTCTCCACCTATCCCTTTGCGCCACGCGTCTTTTCCCGTCATCACCCCTTCTGAAGTAGACAACATTGACACTCCCAAACCACCGTAATACCTAGGGATTTCGCCTTTTCCTACGTATACCCTAAGCCCTGGTTTACTAACTCTCTTTAATCCAGTTATTACTGGCTCATTCTTTCCCCGGTAATGCAGGTAGACTTTTAGTATGCCCTGTGGGGTGTTTCCTTTAAATAGCTCATAGCCTTCTATGAATCCTTCTTCTGTTAAAATTCGTGCGATTTGAATCTTCATATTAGATGAAGGTATTGGTACCACATCGTGGCGAACTGTTATCGCATTGCGGATTCTTGTTAGCATGTCAGCTATTGGATCTGTTATTGCCATATTCGTCCCTTGGTTAAACTATGAATTTCCTTTAATAACAACTAATACAATTACTACCAACTGGCTTTACGTATGCCAGGGAGAAGACCTTTAAGAGCCATTTCTCTAAAACAAATGCGACAGAGTCCCATGTGTCTTATATATGCCCTTGGTCTTCCACAACGATGACATCTGTTGTATTCTCTAACCCTAAACTTCTGGGGCTTTTTCCATCGTGCTACTTTTGATGCTTTTGCCAATCTAACGATCCCCTATTATGCAACTCCGGCGAGATTTTCGCTTTTAGCGAACGGCATACCCATTAACTCCAACAACCTAAATCCCTCGCTGTCAGTTCTGGCTGTTGTTTGAATTACCACTTGAAGGCCACGCATTTTATCAATAGTGTTATAGTCGATCTCAGGAAATATAACTTGTTCTCTGATACCAAGAGAGTAGTTTCCTCTCCCATCAAAGGCCTTTCTAGACAGCCCCCTGAAATCTCTTATTCTTGGCAGCGCTGAACTGAGTAATCGATCAATGAACTCGTACATCCTTCGACCCCTAAGAGTTACTGACACACCAACGATCATGCCTTCTCTTATTTTAAAACCAGCTATCGATTTTCGTGCTCGTGTTGTGACAGGACGCTGGCCGGTTATGAGTGTCAAATCTCTTATAGCGTTTTCCATGGCACGTGAATTGTCTAACGACTCCCCCATCCCGATATTAAGCACTATTTTTTGGAGTTTTGGTGCTTGCATAGAGCTACTGTAGCCAAATTCCTCTATCATCTTAGGGGCTATCTCTGAGCGGAGCCGATCTAACATTCGCGGAACCACAGCCTGGGGCGCCTGAGCTGTTGGACTATCTATTGGTTCCACACCCGTAGACGTTTTACGGCGCCGAGGAGTTTTTTTACTAGTTTTCTCTTCTGCCTTGGCCTTTTTAACACTAGCGGCCTTTGCAGTCGCACGTCTTTTAGCCGGCTGTTTCTTAGAAGGAGTTTTTGATTTCTGAGCTTGTGGGATGTCCTCCCCTTGCTCCATATCTGTCTTTTCGACCATTACTCTATTACTTCCTTACATTTTTTACATACCCTGGCTTTGGTGCCGTCATCAAGTATTTTACGAGCTAATTTTGACGGTTCATTGCAGTGTGTGCAAATTAACATCACATTGCTCACCCTGATCGGTAGTTCCTTTTCAATAATACCGGCTTGAGAGACTGTTCCTGTAGCCTTTGTATGTCTCTTAACTAGATTAATTCCTTCAACAAGCACTTTACCTTGTTTTGGCAATACTTGGGTAACTCGTCCCTGCTTTCCCCTGTCTTTACCTTTAAGCACGGTTACCTGGTCGTTACTTTGTATATTCACCTATAGAACCTCCGGAGCGAGGGATATTATACGCATGAAATCTTTATCCCGAAGCTCTCTTGCTACCGGCCCAAATATTCTGGTTCCCCGTGGCATTAGATCTTCGTTGATTAAAACAGCGGCGTTATCATCAAATCGTATATGGGACCCATCGGGACGCCTATGAGATTTCACCGTTCTAACAACGACAGCCCTGACTACCTCCCCCTTTTTTACAGGGGTATGGGGGGTGGCTTCTTTCACAGAAGCCACAATCACGTCTCCTAACCAGGCATATTGTCTACCACTACCACCAGGAACACCGATGCAACTTATCGTCTTCGCACCGGAATTGTCGGCGACTTTTAATCTTGTGTATATCTGAATCACGATTAATCTGTCTCCTTTGTGCCAACCGTATCTTCAGTTACCAGGGCTTGATCGTCACTTGCCATCTTACTATCTTCTTGTGAGAGTTGAGAGTCCTCTACCCCAATTTCCTCGGGTAAAATCTCCGCTATATCCTCGCTGGTGAGAATCTCTGAAATCCGCCATCGTTTCGTTTTTGATATTGGACGCGATTCCACGATTCGCACAAGATCTCCAATCCTACACTTGTTTTCTGAATCATGGACCTTGAATCGTTTGCGCCTCCTCATAGATTTCTTGTATAGGGAATGCGCCCGCCTCCATTCAACTTCGACAGTCACAGTCTCGTCCATCATATTACTGGTGACTCGTCCTACTCTAGTCTTGCGTTTTAGAACACTCATATTAATTCCTAGCTAGTTCTCGCTCTTTAATTAATGTTTTCGTCCGAGCTATACGTTTTCGGGCCTTCCCGATTTCTCTTACATTTGACAGTTGCATTGTTGACTTACGAAAACGAAGGTTCATCAACTCACGATAGATTGAATTTAACTCGTCACTAAGTTCTTCGTCTGTCATTCCTCTAAGATCATCTATTTCCATGTCAACTCCTCCAGGCTACAAAAGATCATCCTTGTACACCATGCCTGGTTACAACTTTCGTGGCGATCGGAAGTTTGGAAGAAGCCAATCTCAATGCCTCTCTAGCTATCTCATCAGGAACCCCGGCCATTTCAAACATGATCCTTCCAGGTTTGACCACTGCTACCCAGTGGTCGACAGGGCCCTTACCACTACCCATTCTGGTTTCAGCGGCCCTAGATGTAACCGATTTGTCAGGGAATATTCTTATCCAGATCCTACCACCTCTTCTGGCGTAACGGGTCATACTACGTCTTGCGGCTTCAATTTGACGAGAGGTTATCCAAGCAGCCTCCAAAGCCTTCAGGCCATATTCTCCGAAATTCATCGTACTTCCTGCCACAGCCATACCCTTTCTACGGCCTCTGTGCTGGTTACGATATTTAACTCTTTTAGGTTGTAACATCTTTATTATTCTCTTCTTCTGCCTTAACTGTAACTTCGATAGGCAGCATGTCCTCGAGTTCTAAACTTTCCAAATCCTGCTTAACAATTTCACCTTTAAATATCCACACTTTAACACCAATACGGCCGAACTCCGTGGCGGCTTCAGCAATACTGAAATCAATGTCTGCTCGGAGTGTGTGTAGAGGCACCCTACCTTCCATAGCTTTTTCCTGTCTAGCTATGTCGGCTCCACCAAGTCTACCGGAAATAATAACCTTAATGCCTTCTGCACCTGCTTGCATTGTTCTTGAAGCAGATTGACGAATAGCTCGCCTGAAAGCAATACGCCGTTCTAATTGATCGGCGATATTACGTGCTACTAAGAATGCGTCCAGTTCAGGTTGGCGAATTTCTTGGACGTTGAGTCGGGCTTTTCCTCCGACGAGCTCCTCCAGTATGTTCCGCAGTTCCTCCACTCTTTGACCACCTCGGCCAATAACAATTCCAGGCCTGGCAGTGTTGATTGTTACTACAACTTCATTGCCACGTTCTATTTCCACACTAGATATACCAGCGTCTGGATACTTACCTAATATCATCTGGCGGATTGAAAGATCTCCCAGTACGAAATCACGGTATTCGTGCTGTTTGGCGGCAAACCATTTAGATTGCCAATCTTTAATTACACCCAGACGGAATCCTATAGGATGTGTTTTCTGACCCACTTAGACCTCTTCTCCTTCAGCTGCAATCACAACTGTTATGTGACTATTCCTTCTGATTATTCTTGCTACTCTACCTCGGGCGCGGGCCCTGAATCTCTTAACACGGGGCCCTTCATTCGCGAAGATTGATACAATCCGCATATCTGAACTACGGTACAATAAATCATTTTCAGCGTTTGAGACTGCTGATTTAATAACCTTAGCGACCTTCGAGGCTATAGGAGACGAAATGAAATCCAGCATTACGAGTGACTCGTCCACCTTCCTTCCTCTAACAAGATCGATGATAGGCTTTACCTTTTTCACCGAAACGCCGGTGTTTTTTGCTATTGCCTTGGCTACCAAATGACGCCCCTCTTTATATATTATACTTTATCGAACAGAAGTCGTTCTCTCAGATTTAGAAGAATGTCCCCTAAAAGTTCTCGTAGGGGCGAATTCTCCAAGCTTGTGTCCTACCATGTTCTCGGTAACAAACAATGGAATATGACGTCTGCCATCGTGAACTGCTATAGTTAGACCAACCATATCTGGCATTATGGTTGAAGCTCTCGCCCAAGTACGAATAACCGCCTTGCTGTTTCGCTTTTGAGCCGCCTCAACTTTCCTCGCAAGCTTATCGTCTATGTAAGGACCCTTTTTAACTGATCGCGACATTTCTTAATCTCTCTTATTATCCTAACGTTTATATCTTCGACGTACTATAAATTTATCTGTTGACTTATTTCTGCGTGTCCTAGCGCCAAGGGCTGGTTTACCCCAAGGCGTTTTAGGACCGGGCATGCCGATGGGTGACTTACCTTCACCACCTCCATGAGGATGATCACGTGGGGACATTACTACCCCGCGAACAGTTGGTCTCCACCCCATGTGCCTCTTTCTCCCAGCTTTCCCAAGCTTGACGTTTTTATGGTCTAGTG
>CAYSLK010000047.1:0-11002 GCA_964431885.1 uncultured Dehalococcoidia bacterium
CGCCGTCGGTACCGGCGTAGGTGTCGCCGTCGGTACTGGCGTAGGTGTCGCCGTCGGTATCGCTTGTCTTGTTGCCTCAATCATCAATTTAGCCATGGATTCTGCAGTGGCTTTTAGTGAGGCATCAATCCTCTTTTCTTCAATTAATCTTGATTCAACAGTTGCCTCTATATCCGGTGTCAGAGAAACTGTTCTTGAGCACCCATAAAGTATGAATATTAATAACAAACCAAGAGCTATTATGGTCACTCTCATCATAATTCCACCCATGTTTATGCTAAACTGCAATATGATCTAAGGATATTGTATCTATATATGCTGTATTTTCGTAGATTGCGCTCTAAATATCCAATCGGATCATCATACGCATTTTAACATGAGCTTAAGTATTGTAATCAGAAATTAGACAAAAGGATATGCATATGACAAATATTGTTTACATTTCACTTTCAGAAGAGGACTCAATCTTAATTTACAAAATGGACGATGTATCAGGAAGGTTATCGCTTATCGATAAGACAAAAGTTGAAGGTGGTCCAGCTCCTCTCACCAAGGATCCAGAAGGCAAGTTACTCTTTGTCGGCAGTAGAGCTTCATGCAAAGTCTCAAGCTTTAGTATTAACCAGACATCAGGTTCTTTAACTCCGCTCAATTCCACTAAGCTAAATTCTGATCCTTGCTACATGTCCACGGATCGGAAAGGCAAAGTTCTGTTATTATCCTATTATGCTGCTGGAGGAGTATCCGTCCATTCTATAGAACCCAACGGCGAAATAGGGCACGATCATTCGTACTGGCTGAATACAGACACTGGAGCCCATTGTATACAAACGACTCCATCTAACAAGTTTGCATTCGTTCCTCATATTGCGGGCGCCGTGGGCACTAATGCTATATTCCAGTTTCGCTTCGATGAAAGATCCGGTCAACTTATACCAAATACTCCGTATAAAGTATTCCCTTCCGATAACGTCGGTCCACGACATTTTTGCTTCCATCCCAATAACGAAGTAGTCTATTTCTCTAATGAACAAGGTTCCAGTGTCACAGCATACACGTTAAGTATGTCCAGTGGAACATTGAAGCCTTTCCAGACCGTTCCGACTATACCGAGCGACTTTCTTTCAGACAATACCTGTGCCCAGATTCACATCTCTCCTAGGGGGAATTTGTTGTGTGTATCAAACAGAGGTCACAACAGCATCGCCTGCTTCTCTGTGAATCGGTCAACAGGCTCCTTAAATCTGACAGACATAAAGCCGACAGTTCCTACGCCACGCGCATTCAATTTCGACGCTACGGGGAAGTTCCTTATAGCAACAAGTGTGGATACAGGTAGACTAGTATCATATCGCATTGATGAAGAATCTGGTACGTTAGACACTATAGAAGAATTTGAAGTCGGCAACGGACCCATGTGGGTGTTACCGCTACAACTTTAAATTGCCGATTGTCACCTATCTATTCGAGTCTTCTGGCGACAAAAATAGGGGGAATGACCTTATTTCAAGAATTCGAGCATCGACTTTACTTCCAATATATCTCTTGCATCTCTTACGTTATGGTATAAAATCAAAGCCTTTTGCAAATCAGCAATTGCTTTATCGGTTTCACCCAAAGCTTCTCGGAGTTTTCCTCTATCTTTAAAAGCGTCTGCCAAATCGGGCTTTTAATCTATAGCTATATTATAATCTTCCATGGCATTGTCGTAATTTTCTTCTTGGTAATAAGCCAGCCCTCTCCCATGGTAAGCCTGGGCAAAATCAGGAACCATTTTAATAACTAATGTAAATTCTGAAATCGCTTCTTCCGGTGCGCCTATTTCCAAGTAGCGTACCCCTCGCGTGTAACGAAATAAAAGCGTTGTGGGTGGTGTGGGGGTAACTTCTACGACAGTCGTATTGGAGCGAGAAGCAGTTATAGTAGGGATTACAGCAGGGTGAGGGGTTGATGTAGATACAGGCTTTAATGTTGGAGATACCGTAGGATAAACCGTCGATGTGGAACAGGCATACACAAGTAATCCGCTTACGAGGCATCCTGCAATATTAATCCATAATTTGAATCTCACGAAGCTTTTCCCGTTATCTCTTACTAATACTTTCAAACCGTGTTATAAGTGACCGTACTTTATCAGTATCGACTGGATTCGTCACCGCATTACCTTTTTTAAGGCTTGTACCCACAATAGCCCCGTCAGCAACTGAAAGCAACTCCGATATATTTAAATAGTTTATACCGCTCCCAACCAATAGTGGTATACCTGGAACAGCTTTCTTAACAATTTCAGCATGTGCTCTAGACGTAGGACCACCAGTCCTCTTACCAGATACTATTAATGCATCTGCCAATCCTCGCTCTTTTATACTTATAGCCATATCGTCTATATTTTGTTCTCCCAATGTCACTGCGTGTTTAACCATAACATCTGCAAATATTTTAACATTACTACCAAGCAGGCCTCTGTACCTAAGAGTTTCTTCCGCCTGTCCTTCAATTATACCTTCATCAGTCACCATCGTACCCAGATGCACATTTACCCTAATGAAATTGGCATTTGTTACAGTAGCAATAGACAGAGCAGAAAGGGCATCATTTCTAAGGACATTGACCCCTATTGGAAGGTTCACACTTTCTTTAACTGCCTTAACGGTTAGCGTCATAGCTGATATCGTAGAAGGGAACACATTCGATTTTCTAAAGGGTACATCCCCATAATTCTCCACTATTACGCCATGTATTCCGCCCATCTCCAGTGATTTTGCGTCTTTCACTGCTCGATCAATAACAGTCTGTAAATCCCCATCCCATCTTGAACTACCAGGTAATGGTAGAAGGTGTACAACTCCTATAATCGCTTTCGGTATACCAAAAATAGCTTCTATCAATAAAAACGTCTTCTCTCTTTTACAAAAATCTACCTATCTTGAATTGAGACTATGTTACATTTACCCAGTGATACGCTCCCTAATGATACATTGTGTATAAAATGTTACTGTGTACTGTGACAAAACATTTTTACAAAGGAGTTGGTGTGATACGTAGTCTAGACGGGAAAATGCCTAAAGTACACCCCGAAGCATTTGTTAGTGAATTCGCCTACGTTATCGGCGATGTGCGTATTGGGAAGTGGTCCAGTATATGGCCTGGAGTAGTCATTCGCGCAGATGCAGGCAAAATAGAAATCGGTGAAAACACCAATATTCAGGATAATTCCGTGGTGCACGGTGATGCAGACGTTCATATAGGAAACAACGTTGTTATAGGTCATAGAGTAATGTGCCATGCAAAACAAATAGATGATCACGTTCTGATAGGTAATGGAGCCACAGTAAACGATGGAGTTATGATTGGTGAATACAGCCTGTTAGCATCCGGCACCGTTATAGTGGACGGAGCTAAGATTCCTTCAAGATCCTTAGTAGTAGGAGTACCAGGTAAAAGAATAGCAACTGTCAAGGAACGTCATATCGAACTTATAAATAGAACAGCTGAACATTATGTTAACAACGGCAAGCGTTATAAAAATCAGGGTAATCTGGAACAAGATCCCCTGTAGGTATTTTTACATTCATTGAGGATATCTCATATACAACCACTGAAGTATTAACTACCTGACCTTACAATATCCATACTTTCTGAAAGAATTAGCGACGATCTGACGAGCCCCAGCTTGACTAGTAATGCCCTTAGACAACTATACGTGGTTCAGCACTAGATTATCGTTGAGATGTTTGCCTATTAGATGAGGCATATAGTACGATGACTCCTGAATTTAGACCCGTCTCAGAGGACAATTCATCTATTGAAAATTACATAAAGAAAGAGTCTATTTGATATGAGTAATAATAATCAAACATTAAGATTGACACTGCTTGACGAAGATTCTCGAACACCTGTCCCCGCCAGAGTGGAAGTAGTGGATACTGACGGAATAAGCTATATAGCGAAAGACGCTCTCCCAACCGGCGGTGACTGAGTTCCTCACGATGAAGCAGCGTGGCTGTCTCTTGAAGAATCTCTAGCTGTATTAGGTAAGGAAGTGGAGAATCCCTTCAGCGGGACAAAGCAATTCTACAGTTCAGGTCAGTCAATCCTAGAATTACCAGTTGGTGACTACATAGTAAGGGCATTCAAAGGCCTCGAATATGAGATTGGTGAAAGTGGAATCCAAATTGTATCCGGGGAAACTTCCGATCTCCGATTGACCCTACGTCGTTGGATCAAAATGTCTCAGAAAGGATGGCATGGTTCAGACGGGCACTTGCATATAGCACGGCCAGTCCCAGAGCTTAACCCTTACATAGCCAGAATAATGCGCGCGGAGGATATCTGTATTGCCAATTTATTGCAGTGGGGTTTAGCTGACCGATTTCACAATGCTATTCAGTACGCACATGGTCCAGAGGGCATATATGAAGAGGACGGCTACATTCTTGCCCCGGGACAGGAGAATCCACGTACACATTTCCTTGGACATTCAATCATACTTGGTCTACATACACCCATCCATGTATCGGACGATTACCTAATATACAGACTGTTTTGGGAGCGCGCAAAAGACCAGGGTGGTCTAACTGGCCACGCACACCTGGGCGGTAGCCATCCAACGGACATCGGGGGTCAATATGGTTTACCGGTTGTTGTACCACACAATTTACTTAACTTTATTGAAGTTATGCAGTTTAGCCACTCCTTTTACGACACCTGGTACGACATGCTCAATCTAGGCTTCCGTATTACTCCGACTGGGGGTTCGGATTATCCATGTGGAGGAGCTACTATACCTGGAAAAGAGAGGTTTTATACGCGGATCGCAGGTAATCTCACTTACGAAAAATGGCTGGACTCTGTTGGTAAGGGCAGGACATTCGTAACAAATGGGCCTATGCTCCAGTTTAACATTAATGACATAGATATCGGTGAAGAACTCATACTTCAAAAGCCGGGCTCTGTCGTACTGGAAGGCACAGTTTGGTTTGACAGTAACCGCGACGATGTCTTGAGAATAGAGGTGATAGAGAATGGCGTGAGTGTACTTAGTTTTCCCAGAACAGACGATTCAGGGGAAATACGGTTTCGAGTGAATCATAATATCCAGGAGACATCTTGGCTTGCACTTAAGGCTTCGGGCAATAAGATTGATGAACCTAGGCATTGGGGTCTAATCCGATCCCTAGACACTTCGGCAGCTCATTCGGCTCCCGTATATGTCACAATAGAAGGAAGCAAGCCAATAAAGTCTAATCCACGTGCTAAAGATGTCGCTCGAAAATGGTTAGCACGTCTAGAAGATCTCGAAAAACGCTTGGCAGAGGATAAAATCAAGCATTTGGCCGAAAGATTGGCGAAATTTCAACAGGACGTGGCTTCCGAGGAAGTTCTTAGGAGAGATCGAGTGGCACTAATCGACGAGATCAAGGTCGCTAAGAGCTATTTCACAAAAATATAGCCCATGCGGATTGAACTCACGTAGTCAGCTAGTAATTCATTTTAATGGTGTGCATTTTCCATAAGATAATTTCGTATCTCTCCTCAATTTCAGCAGGTATATACAATGCAAATCATAGAACAAAGTATTGGTATAAAATCTCCTATTGGTAAGGTGTGGAGTATCCTGATTGACTGGGAATCCAGAACTAAATGGGCTCCCAGAGTGGAAAAAGCGAAGATAGTCGGTAAAGGTACCCTACACAAGGGAACTCGAATAAAGATGCAAGTAGACGGACGCAAATTCACGCCTAAAGTAACCGTCTTTGAGCCTCAGGAACTTCTAACAGTTAAAGTGGGAGGCTATGCGGTCAACGTAAAACATTCATACAGGTTAATGTCAGATAATGAAGATACAATTTTAACTATCAGTATCCAATATGGAGGGATTTTCGGAAGTATAGTCGGGAGCAAAAGTTTGACGTCCTCTAATCTGGAACTAGACGATGAATTATCGGACCTTAAAAAAACTATAGAAGATTCGAATCTCTATGTTTAAGCGTCACATTTCATCCGGAGCGTTCATATTCATCAATTGAAGACATCTACCTAGAACCACTTTAGCGGCATCTACCAGTTTAAGACGGGCTTTGGTTATCTCTTCGTCGTCCGTTTCGCTAGAAATAACTCTACACTCCCTATAAAACCAGTGAAACGCCGTGGCTAACTCTGTAGAATAATGAGTAAGGTGGTGAGGCTCTAAATTACGTGCCATCATACCAATTATTTCTGGAAGTTCCAGCATCTTTGTTATCAATGATAACGCGGCTTCATGGGTTAGTAAATTAACGTCCCCCTCAGTGTAATCAATATTTCTTTCAGAAGCCAATCTCATAATACTTGATATCCTGGCATAAGCATATTGAATGTAGTAGACAGGATTATCTGAAGATTGATCCTTTGCTAATTTCATGTCGAATTCCATCTGACTTTCTGGAGATCTAGACAAGAAAAAGAACCTACATGCGTCGGGGCCAACTTCAGACACTAGTTCGCGAAGGGTAATAATATCCCCACTCCGCTTAGATATCCTTACCGTCTCGTCGCCACGCTTGAATGTCACTATCTGGGTTATAGTAAGTGTCAATTTATCCGGGTGCCGATCTATAGCCGTCATCACAGCCTTCATACGAGAAATATGACCTTGATGGTCTGCACCCCATACATTAATGACACGATCGAATTTGCGCTCAATAAACTTGTTGTAATGATAGGCAACATCAGAGGCAAAATACGTAGGAACACCTGTACTACGTACCAAAACATTATCTTTATCTTCACCTAAACTGGTAGAAGTAAACCAAATAGCGCCATCACGTTCTGTTATAAAACCTTTTAATCTAAGTAAATCCATCGATTTGTCATACTGTCCTTCCTCGTAAAGACTTTTCTCACTGAACCAATTATCAAACCAAACTCCAACTTTAGCTAAATCGTCCTTTATCACGTTTAACATTTTATCTAATCCGATATTGCCTATTCCACGGATGGCTTCTTCTTTCGGCATATTAAGGAATCTATCTTGTTCCTTATCTCTTATTTCTTTAGCCAGGTCGATCATATATTCCCCACGATAACCATTCTCTGGTATAGGGATATCTTCTTTAAATAACTGACAATAGCGAGCAAAAAGACTTTCGAAAAATAAAGACATTTGGTTGCCAGCATCATTGACGTAATACTCTCGTTGCACGGCGAAGCCAGCAGTCTCCAATATATTAGCCAAAGCACTTCCATAAATAGCACCCCTAGCATGTCCTACATGCAAAGGGCCTGTTGGATTAACACTAACGAACTCTACTTGTACATTTTGTCCTTCACCCAAATCCAAATTCCCATAGACATCTCCTTGTCCTCTTATTGCGTCCACTTGTTTCACAATCCACGATTCTTCAAGTGAAAAATTAATGAACCCAGGAACTTGAACCCAAACTTTCCCAATGGCTACATCTACAGTTATGCAAGAAGCTAAAGCCTCAGCTATTTTTATTGGGTTCATTCGCATGTCTCGTGCTAACTTCAAAGGAAGACTAGATGCAAAATGCCCATGTTCAGGACTTTGGGGTCGTTCAACCGGAATATCGTCAAGCTCTACAGCCGGTAAAAGGCCCTTAGATATAGACGATTCTAGAGCTTCACCAATCCATACACTTATTTTCTCTCTTAAGTTATTTGAACAATCACTACGCAATAATCAAACCCCTACCTAAATCATGTACGATAAAGTTTTCCCTATATAACGATATTTCGATCTCCATAAATAATTGCATATTTTAATACAAAGAGTACCTATGATTGCTTAGCCTTTATTGTAAATTTCGAATTTCAACAACATAAATTATCTGTCATTTCCATATTTGGATAGTATTTTCCCATACAATGCCAGCGTGAAAACAGGTTCTGTCGGGCTCAAAAGATGGGATTCATTAGCAACACGAGCCATTCAGCTTAAAGAATCTGATCTGCAACTAAGGTAGCACTTTTATTCGATATGGTTCTATAGATTCCTTTGATACTACTTCACCCACAACAGCTATAGTCTCAACACCACGGAACTGTAGCGTCTTTATCAAGGCGGCACTCTCTGATAAAGGAACAGATATTAATAATCCTCCCGATGTTTGGGCATCGGATAGTAATAATTTCGTAGACTGATTAATATCGTGATGCCAATTTGTTATATCCGCCACAGAAGATAAATTGCGATGGGTACCACCCGGAGCTATCTCTTCATTCAAAAGATCCCATACTCCATCTATTACAGGAACGGTACTCGCATTAATTACTGCTCCTACATCACTACCGCATATCATTGACTTTAGATGACCAAGTAGACCAAAACCTGTTATGTCAGAACAAGCATTAACTCCAGTCTCTATCATTGCTTCCGAAGCTGCACGGTTTAGAGTATTCATCACCCTAACAGCTTCTCGTATCACATGTAACTTAGCCTTATCTTGTTTACCAGCAGTCGTTATAATACCGGTACCGAGTGGTTTCGTTAACAGCAGAACATCACCGGGTTTACAACCAGCATTCGTAATCTGGCAACCCGGATGTACTACACCCGTAACCGAAAGCCCGTATTTAGGTTCCTTGTCATCTACTGTATGCCCTCCAACTATAATGACCCCAGCTTCGTTTGCTTTAGAGGCACCCCCCTTTAAAATCTCCCCAAGTATATCTTTAGAAAGATCCACTGGAAATCCTACTATGTTTAATCCCAGAAGAGGTTTCCCTCCCATGGCATAAACATCACTCAAGGAATTAGCAACGGCTATTTCACCATAAGTAAATGGATCATCTACTATCGGCGGAAAGAAATCTACGGTTTGTATAATCGCCAGGTCGTCGCTAAGTTTGTATACAGCAGCGTCGTCACCTGTGGAAATCCCTACCAATAAATTAGGATCTGATACTTTTGGTAACTGTCGTAACACGTACGACAGGTCCGCTGGACTAAATTTTGATGCTCAACCAGCGCAACTGGCTAGACTAGTCAATTTCAAATCGGTGTTTGGTTTCGGCACTTCTAGTCTCCCGATCAGCAATTTAAGAGGTTTATAACTAATCTAAGTATAGCACAGGGTTAAATTCAAAAATGAGCGTTTAAGACCACCTTACTTTACAGCACTGGAAAAGGATGTATAAGCAGTCATATTAGTATCTCCAGGTAAGAATTTTGCCTTTCCAGGACGACGAACTAACTCACCGTCTTCTATGATTATTTCACCACGTTGCATAGAAAACACCGGCTTACCCAATACTGATTTACCTTCAAACATAGTGAAGTCTGATTTGCAGTGCTGAGCCTCAGCACTTAATGTATGTTCTATGGTAGGATCGAACAAGACTACATCTGCATCTGATCCCTTCTGAAGAACGCCTTTGCGCGGATACAGTCCAAAGATCTTAGCCGGGTTCTCAGACATCACCTGTACGAGTCTCGTTAAATTGATCCTACCTTGGTTTATACCTTCGTGATACACAACCGGCAACATCTGTTCTGCCCAATTCCCACCAAAGCTAGCCTCAAAAATACTCCCCTCACTTAATTCAGGCCTATCCTCTATTGCTCCTGCACTCTGACCACCAGCGTATTTCTGAGACTTATTAAATCCACAAAAGTCGCTCCCGATTGTGTCAATAATATGTTCAGATATCCCATTCCACATAGCTATATTATCCTCTCGCTCTCGCAATGGAGGACCTATTTTGGCGAGAGCTCCATGGTCAATAACCAATTGATTCGTCAAATCCAAATATTGAGGACATGTCTCTCCATAAATACGTAATCCTTCTTCTTTAAATTTAGCAACTACATCTAAAGTCTCGCGAGCACTTATGTGAACTATGTAAAGTGGACATTCAGTAACAGTAGCGTACGTAGCAGCTCTATGAGCTGCCTCTACTTCTAGAATTCTTGGTTGAGATTGCGCGTAGTATTCCCGAGACAGTTTACCCTCCATTGTATATTGATCAACAAGAGAGTCTATACAATACCCGTTCTCAGCGTGAATCATAGCTATTCCACTATGCTTCCTAGCAAGGGTCATTGCACGTATCATCTTATCATCGGGCATCATCATCCCTCGACGAGGATATGTCATAAACATTTTGAAAGATATAACCCCCATGTTAATTAACTCTGGAACCTGATAATCAACATCATCATCTCCCAATAATATAGCGTGCACGCCGAAGTCCAGATAAGAGTTGCGTTCAGCTTCCTCGATAAAACTATTAATGCTGTCTATCGTAGTTCCAGGTATTCCACGACTTCTCATATTTTGGATAAATGGTATTACAGTGGTTATTCCACCAAAAGCTGCACTCTCAGAGAATGTGTCTATTCTATCGTTATTTATGGGGTGATTATGCGCATCTATAATCCCTGGAAGTACATATTTCCCCCGAGCGTCAATAACTTTCTTCGATGGTACATCCAGAAGGTCACGAGACACTTCGTGTATTACCCCATTTGAAATACTTACATCTTTCTTTGACACTTCCTCTCCACTTACAACTAAGCCTCCTCTGATTACATAATCTACACATTTTGTATTCATGAAATCCTCCTAAAAGTTTGATATGTATTTAAACATGCGATTTATCAAACTCAATTAAATCCTGAAGATTGATCCGTTATGTCACTAACGATAGAATGTAGATGCTTATCTTATGATAATACACACTCAACTCTGAAGAAAGTTAACCGATAATTAACCTATGCTAGGAGTAATTCAAATGACAAACTATAAAACCACAATTGGAAATGTAGAACTAGTAGTCGTTAACGATGGAAACCCTAGCAGAGATCCACTCGAAGCCTATCCAGATGGTACCCGGGAACAATGGAACGAATTTCCAGAATTACTAGATAACAAAGGTCATCTCCAAAGTAGATATGGTTCAGTAGCCGTACATTCGTGTGGCAAATTAATCTTTGTTGACACAGGTCTTCAAGGACCAGATGGTACCTTATTAGAAGAAATGAATCAAAAAGGAGTTG
>CAYSLK010000048.1:0-7486 GCA_964431885.1 uncultured Dehalococcoidia bacterium
CCACCGAATCCAATAGCGTAACCGGAGACTTCTCCGATTGTTTCACCTGTCCCAGAGAGGAGACCAATGAAAATGGGATTCAATGCTAATCCACCGGCCCCACATACAGCGATTAGTCCAGGCACAGGTAATACCAAGGCCACACTTCCCAAAAAGCTAAGAAAGAAAACACCTGGATAGCCGAGAGTTCTCCAGTAATTCACATCCGATACGTCGCCACTAATGGCCCATAAAACAGAAGAAGTTATAACTAGGCTTAAGCCCACTGCAAGGACGAATAGTTGAAGTCGACGCTCGCTAATAGCCGACATGGTTTAAACTCCCAGTTACGCTGCACTCATAGATGGGATGTCCGGAAAGAGGCTTCAATTTTAGATACCAGCACACGAATGTCTATCGAAGACTTCTCAGGATGCCGATTATCCGAAACGGAGTAAATACTCCTACATCTACGGGGTTATGGCAAATATAAAGCTACCGTGTTGAAACAAGTTCAGGTTTGTTAGGTTGATGCTGGCATGTATTGCAGTTAACGTCACACAAAAACCTCAGGTCAAGGTGTGAGATATAGTGACCAATACTCGAAACAAAATGAATTAGGCCGTGCCTTTATACGGGGGTCACCTTAACATACGGGTAATGACTAGGCAAGTGATCCTACGACTTTTGTTCAGAACTAGCGCAATTCTTAAAAAATACCTTCTTAATTAAATAAGAATGCTATTCTGAGTTTCTTTTACCAGTTAGTCTTTTACTCTATACTAGATCTACATTAGGTCGATATAGCTTCTTTTACTATAGGCTGATCATTTTGTTTATCAGTGAAAATTGTGAGTCATAAATCCGGATTGGGTAGCTTAGAATGCTCATAGATATTCATACACACACTCATCCTATTTCGGATGATAGTTTTTTGGATCCGGGCAAACTTATCGAACAGGCAAAGCTTATGGGACTTGACGGTATTTGTATAACTGATCACGACAGGTTTTGGAAACAGCGAGATATAGATGAATTGAGTCAAAAACATGATTTCCTTGTGTTACCTGGTTGTGAGATCACTACAGAGGAGGGCCATCTTCTGGTTTATGGATTGCAGGAATATATTTTCGGTATGCACAAAGCATCATTTGTAAAAGATCTGGTAGACAAAGCTGGAGGAGCCATAATTTTCGCTCATCCGTACAGGCGCAACTATCGACCAGAAATATCTTTGACCTCAGATGACTATGAAGCTGCGATAAAAAAGACTTGCATGAATAAGGCTTTCTCAATAAGTAATGGAATTGAAATATCTAATGGACGAGGTTCAGCCGGTGAGAATACTTTTTCAAAAGACACAGCAATATTCGCCAAAATGAGAGGTACTGGGGCCAGTGATGCTCACAGTCTTACAGACATAGGCACTTATGCAACTGAATTTGAAGCCGACATTCAGACACTTGAAGATCTAATAAATGAATTAAGGTTCGGTTATTATTATCCTTACTCATTGGGTAGCGTAAAGAGGTTCACCTAGATGTCATCATGGAGATTCGCAGTAGATCTGCGTTGTGGAGCTACATCAGTTAAGCATAGAGGCCAGCGGAGGCCATGCTTTAAGTTTCAGAGAATGATTTTATTTGCATTGAATTAGACTCTGAATGTAAATAGTAACCTTATTTTATGATAGTTGGGCCATCCGGATGGCCAGAATATCCAATATAGTGAGTTCATCCACGTTTGATGATTTGATTTTGAGATCCGCTTCCAATATCAATTGATGCATGGCCACCAAGTGAGTTTCCGACATTTTCTTTTCTTGATCGAATGTTTTGCTTAGTGGATATCCAGACAGGGATAATCGTTTTCCGATTTCTCTAGCCGAAACCTTTCTTAATCTTAAATCTTTGGTACGCAATATCAGTTTGATCTGTCTGGCAATCATTGCCAGGATCATAGAGGGTGAGCCGCCTTCTTCTACAATGCGGTGTATTGATTGCATAGCAAATCCGGGGCGTCCTTCTAGGGCAGAATCGACTGCTCTAAATATGTTGGGCTCTCTGGTATAAGACACAAGTGTTTTTATATCATACGATGATACCATTTCCTTATGACGAAAAAGAGAAAGTTTTTGCAATTCGGACGATAATACTCGTAGATTACCGCCAATTGTTTCAGAGAGAAGTTTGATATCGTTAGATTTAATCTGAACTTCAAGATGTGAAGCTCTGTCATGTATCCATTTAACAAGGTTATTACCAGTAATTTTTGGGAATCGGTGAATCTTCGCCATAGATCGTAACTTTTTGAGGAGAATATTCGATTCATTGAGAGGTCCTTCCACAAATATTAGATCTGTTGTCTGTGGCACGTTAGGTAAAAAATTGGGTAACTCTTTCCAATCCTCCCATTTAAGATGTTTAAACCTCTTCGAAGATTTTGCATTTCGTTTGCTTTTAGTGCGGTTGTCGAATGAGGCGAATAGGTTATCAACAATTACCACACGCTTAGCACTTAAAAATGGCACAGTACTACTAACTGCAACCAATTCCTCGAAAGTCATTTCAGGAGCTCTTAGAATATCTGTACTGATATCCTGAATGTCTGAAGTTCCTCCATCGGTCTTAATGAAGGTTAAAGCTTCAGAAATTGAGAAATCATCTTCACCATATAGCAGATGTATCATGCCTATCGTGCCTTGGATGTTAGATATTGCGATTGATCTGTAATTGGAGTCCTCGACTTTTAATGTAAATTCACTGCCGGAAAAAGCATATCATCAATTTTATGGATATAATAACAGGATTGGAACCTTCGGTATATTTTATAGTAAGGTTCATGCAATCAACTAATACTAGGTGCAGTCGATGGAATGCGATGTGAGAATTGGTCTGCTGATCGTTACAATTCGCAAGGTGTTACTTAGGTCATGAATCTCTGCTTTAAAAGCCATAGAAGAGCAATCAAATCGTGCATATTTGCAAGTAGGAAATGAAATATGGATATAGCAATCTTGGGACTCCCACAAAGCGGAAAGACTACAGTTTTCAACGCTATTACCAGAGGAGCTGCCCTAAGCACCAATTACACTGGGCACTCAAAACCAACTATCGCTGTTACAAAAGTTCCTGATAATCGGCTAACAACTCTTCATAATCTTTATTCACCTAAGAAGGTAGTTCAAGCCGAAGTCAGATATTTGGATGTCCCAAATCCTCCAGATGAGATTGGTAAAGGTATATCAGGACAGTTTCTTAATCGGCTGCAATTAGTCGACGCGCTTTTAATAGTCAGTAGAGCTTTTGAGGATCCATCTGTAAGTCATGTTATGAATACCGTGGATTTCATTAGGGATATAGATACTATTCTTTATGAATTGGCTTTTGCAGATATGGAGATATTGGATAAAAGAATTGAACGGATTAAAGAGCAAATGAAAGGAAGCAAATCTAATCAAAGAAGTCGATTGGCTCAGGAAATAGAAGTAATACTTGGTATCAGAGATGGACTTGAAGATGGTAGATATCTTAGGGATAAGGATCTTGAAGTAAATGAAAGAGCTGTAATTGAAGGATTCGGATTACTAACAGCTAAACCTGCAGTCGTATCAGTTAATGTAGATGAGAATCAGAGAGCATCACATTTACCGAGTCAAGAAGACTTGTTAGCCTTAAGTAAAGAGAGAAAAGTCATAGTTTCAGATATATGTGGTAAGTTGGAGATGGATCTAGTACAAATGGAACCCGAAGATGAACAAGAATTTAGAATTGCTATGGGATTAGGCGAGTCTAGCTTAGATCAAATCATAAGACTTTCGTATGAAGCACTTGATTTAATTACTTTCTTTACAGCGAGTGAAAATGAAATTAGAGCTTGGCCGGTTCCTAAAGGCACCAGTGCAGGAAGGGCTGCAGGCAAAATACACACGGATTTAGAGCGTGGATTTGTCAGAGCAGAAACAGTTGAGTTAAAAGACCTGGAACGATTAGGAAGTTTAGCAGAGGCTAGAAAATATGGGTTACTAAGACAGGAAGGAAAGGGATACTTAATTAAGGATTCAGATGTCATCACCATCCTTCATAACGTTTAAATTTAAGTGAAGAAATGAAAACTAATCTTGAAAATCCTCAAAACGCTCACCTTTCACTGTATCTGCATATCCCGTTTTGTGAGGTTAAATGCTTTTATTGCGATTTTAATACCTATGCCAACATCGAATCGTTAATACCTGGGTATGTAAACGCGTTAACTAAAGAGATTTGTTTTTGGAATGAAAATCTGCGGGACTATGAAGTGAAGACGATATTTTTTGGCGGTGGCACACCCTCATATTTAAAGGAAGCTGACTTATCTCACCTAATGGATAGTATATGCAATAACTTTAATGTAATCCCTGATATAGAGGTCACAATTGAAGCTAATCCTGGTGACATTGATATATCAAAGCTTTCTACCTATCTAAAATGCGGTATAAATCGTCTTAGTATGGGAGCTCAGAGCTTCGATGATCACATGTTAAAACTTTTGGGCAGAAAACATACAGCCATTGACATTTTAAATTCATATCAACTTGCGACCGACGCAGGCTTTAAGAACATCAGTCTTGATTTGATTTATGGGCTACCGTATCAAACTGTAGAAGGATGGAGGGACACACTTGATAATGCCATTTCACTTAATCCCGTGCATCTCTCTATGTATTGTTTAACGATAGAAGAAGGAACTCCAATGGACCAGTGGGTGAGAATTGGTAAAATCTCAAAACCTGATGAAGATTTGGCTGCTGATATGTATTTGCTAGCACAGCAAAAAATGGCGGATTGTGGATATCATCATTATGAAATATCCAACTGGTCAGTGCGTGGTTTCGAAAGCCAACATAATTTGACATATTGGCGTAATCAATCTTACTTGGGCTTAGGACCTGGCGCTCACTCTTATTTAAATAACCAGCGTTTCAGTAATATCAAACCCCCCAGGGAATACATTAACAAGTTGAGTGATTACTCGATTCTTTCTTCTTCTACCTTAGAAGAAAGAATTAATTCGTCACCGGTTATAAATGAAATAGAAATCATTGATCGCAGAGCCGAAATAGCCGAAACATTAATGATGGGACTTCGTCTACATGAAGGGGTGAATTTGCAAAAGTTTAAACAACGATTTAATTCAATGCCTTCAGATGTGTATCCAAAAGAAGTAGACGAGTTGTATACGTTAGGCCTCTTGGAAAAGGATGATGAAACGTTACGACTCACTCCGCGTGGCAAGATGCTTGGCAATGAAGTATTTAGTAAGTTCTTCTAATGTGGATATGTTACGAAGCTATTATATGCCCTCCCTGTTGATTCTTAGAGCATATCAGATTATTTTCATTTTAAAGTTGGGTCGTATAATATTAATAAACTTTTCAACGATGTTGCTACGTCGAAGAAATCGATTTCTATGGTTACTAACATTATATTCCCTGTGATATAATGCTGGGCGCGTGTACATTTGATTGCTAGTTAATCTGCCTTCAGGTGATGGTAGATGTAGTATTATTGCAGATTGAGGTCGGATTGATATGAAAGTCGTTTTCCTTGAGGACGTTTTGGGTGTTGCGAATGGTGGAGAAGTTAAAGAAGTTAAGAACGGCTTCGCTAGAAATTATCTTATACCGCAGAAATTGGCTATCCCTGCCAGCCATAATGCCCTGAAAAGGATAGAACGGTTATCAAAAGAGGCTGAACAGACTCGTATAAAGACCCTGACAACCATGAAGGCTCTGGGAGAAGAAATTGATGGGACGAGTGTATATATTCCGATGAGAGCGGGAGCCAACGGTAAGTTATACGGATCAGTTAACAGTACTATGGTTGTCGAGAAATTGTTAGAGATTACTGGTCACAAGATTGATCGTAGAATAGTGTTAATGGGTGAACCCATACGTGATCTCGGACAATTTGAGATAAAGCTCAGGCTTCACCCAGGGGTAGAATCAAAGATCAACGTCATTGTTCACGCTGATGATGTTGATCCTGATAGTTATAAAGATGATACAGTCGTCGATGTCGATGAAGAAGAACCAGTAGTCGACGAGGCTTCCTAGCAGACCCGTTCCAGGATGTCAGACCAATTCCAATATTCTTGCGAGTATAGAGCGTCGAGGCCTCAACTTAAAGCAGGCCGACACCGGGGTTGGTGTGTTTCTGAAGTTCTATAAGCTAAAACAGGTAGGGACACTAATTTATGTATTCAGAACGTCTCCCCCCGCATGACATAAATGCTGAAGAAGCAGTGATCGGATCTATTTTAATTGATGGTGAATCTTTTACAAATGTAACCTCATTCGTTCGTCCTTCAGACTTTTACAGTGAAAAGAATCGTTGGTGTTATCAGGCATGTTACACTCTGTTCGAACGGGGTGAGGCAATCAACCAAGTAACTGTAGCTCATGAGCTTTCCTTGCATGATCGTCTAGAAACAATAGGTGGAACCGCATATCTAGGTCACCTTGTTCTTATTGTTCCAACGTCTGTACATATTGAATATTACGCTCGTATTGTTCAACGTACCTCCTTGATGCGCCAAATTATTCGAACAGGAGGAGAGATAGCATCTATTGGGTACGATGGCGGCTCAGATTCCGATGCTGCCTTATCTAAAGCGGAAGATCTGGTGTTTGGTATCAGATCTGGACGAGAAACACGTGATTTCACTCATATGCGCGAAGTCTTCGACGCTTATATGGAAGAAAGCTCGAGTATTCATGGTCCAGACGCTCGGAATTTGGCTCCACTAGTGACAGGATTTCCAGACTTGGACAAATTTCTGGGAGGCGGACTTCAGAGATCCGATATGGTAGTGCTGGCTGCGCGACCAAGTTTAGGGAAAAGCACATTAGCTTTTAATATTGCACGTCATGCAGCTCAACAAGGATCTGTTGTTGGAATATTTAGTTTAGAAATGAGCAGCGAACAAATAGGAATGAGATTACTTTCGAGTGAAGCGAACGTGGACAATTTTCGATTAAGAGTAGGCCTTTTGAGCGAATCAGAAGAACGGAGTCTATTGGACGCTATCGGTGCTTTATCGGACTTGCCCCTTTATGTTGATGACACTCCTATTCAAGGTATAGTTGAAATGAGGGGTAAGGCGCGAAGACTTCAAGCAGAGCGAGGGCTAGATCTACTAATAATCGATTACCTCCAATTGATTAGTGGTGGAGGTCGAATAGATAATCGTGTTCAAGAAATGGGAGAAATATCACGGTCACTTAAGGGACTTGCAAGGGACCTGGATATCCCTGTTTTGGCTTGCTCACAATTGAGTCGTGCTGTAGAACAGAGAACAAATCATAGACCCTTACTTTCTGATCTTAGAGAAAGTGGGAGTATCTAACTGGATGCAGAGGTGGGTGCGTTTATTTATTGAGATGATGTTTACACTTCAAAGGAGTTATTGGATAATAAGATTCCGACAGATGCCTATCCTCATTACATAGCAGTTATTATAGTTTCCA